>CAYWNJ010000117.1:0-6777 GCA_964459535.1 uncultured Rhodobacterales bacterium | reverse complement strand
CACGCAGGCCGACGCTTTCATCTAGCGGGCCGGGTTGAGCTCAATCGGTGGCAGAGACGAGACTCAGTGCAGCTCAATCTACAGGACGCGGCGCTGGCTTAGAATTGCGAGATCGGCGGAACTATAGCCTGACAACTGAATTTTGATCGTACATCCACTTATGGGACAAGTTCGTCACGGGAGCGCCACGACCACGCACGCTGTCAGAACAGCAATAGAGCGATCGCAGGCTTCGCTCGCGGAGTTGAGCCGGGAACTTGAGATCAAACACCTAGAACAAAAACACATCAGCAGCCAAGAAATCTGCGAGAGAGATGTCATCGCTGACATGGACAAGCAGCCGATCATTCGTCGCAAGCGATTGGATAGCGAAAAAACGATGCACGCCATTTGTCGCTGCAAAGACGGATAGGTCGGACATCGCATTTATTTGATCATAATTGCCGAAATGTATCCGGTCACGCGCAATATCGAAGTCAAAGATCGTATCCAGGCTATTGAGTTTTTGTGTCTCTGATCCAGACAAACTATCCCAGTCAACAAGATCACCTGTACTAAAGATAAAGAGATCGCGCTGAAGATCGGTGCCGCCTGTCACAGAATCCGCCTGAGTACCGCCGACTATGGTATCTGAACCTTGACCGCCAATAATTTCATCACGTCCCTTGCCGCCCCAAATACGATCCGCGCCAAAGCCGCCATAAAGAAAATCCCGACCATTATGGCCCCACAAAGAGTCATTCCCGTGATCGCCGTAGAGGACATCACTCCCATTTCCGCCCCCAAGAGTATCGCCCCTGCCACCGCCATATAAGGTGTCAGCGGCAGCGCCTCCGAATATCCTATCATGACCATTGCCACCGAAAATCTCGTCGCGACCGAATTGACCATTCAGATAATCATTGCCATCGCCACCTTCTAAGTGGTCATGACCACCTCCGCCATAAAGGGCATCTGCCCCTGCGTCGCCTTCAAGAGTATCGTTCCCCCTTTCACCAACCAAAGTGTCATTATTAAATCCGCCGATTAAACTGTCATGCCCATCCCCGCCATACAGCAAGTCATTCCCATACCCACCATCAAGAACATCGTCGCCTCCACGGCCCCAGAATGTGTTATACAAATGCTGCCCATTCAGTACGTCGTTATAGTCAGAGCCGACCAAGTTACTAATGCGTTCTATGGAGTCACCCGCTGCGGATCCACCAACCCCGATGAGGCTACCACCCCCTCGCGACACGAGCGTGATCTCAATACCTTCCCATGACGCGGAGTAATCGACGGTGTTTATTCCCGGGCCTCCGACAATAAGATCACTCCCAGCGCTCGCGAAGAAATAATCATCTCCAGCACCGCCATAAGCGCGAAGGCCGTCCTTCGTCGTGTCAAAATGAAAGGTGTCGTCCCCAGATCCGCCATAAAGCGGTTCGTCGCCTTCCGCGCCATGAAGGATATCGTCGCCGTCGCCGCCATAAAGAATGTCTTCGCCAGCGCCACCATAAAGAATGTCGTCCCCAGACCCGCCATAAAGAGTGTCATCGCCACCGCCGCCAAACATTGTATCGTGACCGGCAAAACCAACAACCAACTCGTTTCTATCACTGCCCTCAAGCGCATCCCCAAAAGGGGTTCCGAGAACCCAATAAGGGTCTTGCAAAGCGCCCGATTGCTGCTGATGCACCTGTTCAAAGGATTTTGAGAGTTGCGTGCTCTCCATGTAAACTTTTTTAACAGCCATAACTTTCCCTATTCAATGTGTTCCCATATCAGAGCACAGGACTCCTCAGCCTTCAGGATAGGCCAGATATTCTCACCATGCGAGAATATTTTTCTCGTTTTAAGAGTGCATATTTCTGCTTGCGTAGGGCCAACCCGCATCCAGACCAAGCAAGAAATTTAGATGCGAAAAGCAAATTTGAGGCTGAAGAGTTCAGACGAAGTGTGCAGCTTAACGGAGATCTTGCGCGGCAAGAGCGCGATGAATTTCGCGACGCACCAATTTGCGCACATTGCGGGTAATGCGCTCACCCAGACCACCCTGAAGTTCTTCGCGCACAAGTTCGGCGACCAATTCCCGCAAAGCGGCTTCGTCGAGAATATCACCATCATCAATCGAAAGCTGTTCTGATGGATCGGGTTGCGCGTCCACATAAATCTCTGCGCTCGGGTCCGTTGCGGCTTGTGGGGTTTCTACTTTGACTGTTTCCTCTAGCACCGGCTCGTCCAACTCTGATGCCTCATTGCTACGCGCAATCACTTCCTCAAGGGTCGCAATTTTCTCTGCTAGATTTTGCGGCGAGGCATAACTCTCTTCGCTAGGACCGTCATCTTGGGGCAAAATCTCAACATCTGGCTGCGCGATGTCTTCAAAGATAAAATCTTCTAAAGGCGCGGTTTCAGGCTCCGGAGAGGTCTCAAACGCCGCGACATCCTCGTCGTGACCTGTCGTCGCGATCTCGTCCTGCAGCGATTCTGCGAGATCGGCTTGCTGCGCAACGCGGTCTAGCAAATCGGATACATCTGAATCGTTATCGCGCGCCTCTTCAATGCCCGCCGATATCTTAGCTAAAAGATCCGCGGCGCTTATCTCTGCTTCTTCGGGTTCCGCGTCCTCCCCGGACAGGCCAGCCACGCGAAGCGCCGGGGTCAGCACCAACCGATTAGACGGCGGTACGCTCTGCTCATCTGGCGCCTGATTGGGCCGCTCAGAGACGAGCAAACGCTTAGCAGACGAAAGGACGTCCTCGCTGCCATTTGATTTTATAGGCTCTGTCATAACATCCCTAAACCGCCCCTGGACCTACCTTACAAAACCATGTGGTTCGGCACAACAATTCCTTGGATTGAGGTTAAATTGTTTCGTTTCATCGGTTTGAGGCCAGGATATGATGTAAATTCGAAACACCCTAACGGGCCGACACACCGAATACGGGAAGCTACATCAATCCCGCCCATGACCTATCGCATCAATCTGGGTAAAGTTTGCGCAGTACACGATCAAGCTGAGCACCTTGCTTAGAGCGCGCGGCGGGGCCGTCTTTGACAAGATCGTAATAGGCTTTCGGGTCGTAAATCTTGACGTTTAGCCGCAAATCCCGCGCCGTAAGCCGGCCGATGCTTTGCAACACCGTATAGGCCGCAATGTATTGCTGCGCTTCGGCTGTGATTAACGCGGCTTGGGCGTTCAGTAGCTCCTGTTCAGCATCGAGCACATCAAGAGTGGTGCGCGCGCCCAGAGTTGCCTCCTCACGGACCCCGCGAAAGGCCACGCGGGCGGCGCGAATTTGTTCTTGGCTCGCCTCAATGCTTGCGGTTGTAGAGGCGACATTGGCAAGTGCATTGCGCACATTCTGCTGCACGACATGACGAACGTTATGTAAGTTGCCTCGCTGCGCATCGCGTTGCGCGCGCGCCTGCCGAACCAGTGAGCTTAGCCGCCCACCTCTATATATTGGCCCCGAAAGGTTCAAACCCACCGTCCCAGAGCTTGAAAAGGACGAGGAGCTAAGCTGCTCGGTGCTTGAGAGTTGACCTGTCAAACTCAACGTCGGATCCAAATCAGCCGTCGCGGCCTTTATTAGTAATTCAGTCTGGCTTACCAGCCGCTGCGCCGCATCCATATCAGGATGCCTCCGCACCGCCTGCGAAATCGCCGCATCAATGTTGTTGATCAACTTAGGCAAGCGGGGCGGCGGGGCAAGCTGGCCTGGGCTGCGTCCTGTCACGGCTGTGTACTCGGCCTGCGCCTGAAGCAAGTCGCCTTGGGCGGTCGCCAGGCCAGAGCGCGCCTGCGCCAACCGTGCCTCGGCCAGCGCCACATCAGTGCGCGTTACCTCGCCCACCTCAAATCGATCTTTCGCTGCGCGCATCTCTTCAGTCAAAAGGCGTAGGTTATTTTGCCGAAGCGCCACCGTTTCACTGGCCTGCCGGACATTGAAAAACGCCGCAACCGCACGGATCAGCACTTGCTGCTCAAGAGAGAGCAATTGCGCGCGGGTCGAAAGCACCGCTTCCTTCGCGGCCTCTGATCGAAACCTGGACGCCCCATTGTCGAAAAGCAGCCATTGCGCGTTCAGCGAAGTCTGATAGATGGCCGTGTCCGTCGTCGTCCTAGAAAGCGTTCGGACCCCGGTCAGGAAATCCGTGGTGTAAGTCCCGTTCTGGGTCCACGTCGATTGTATCGTGGTTTGATAGGTCAGAATCGGTCGAAGCGCGGCTTGCGCCTGCGCCACATTCTCATCTGCAACGCGCAGCAGTGCCCGGTTTTGCTCCAGCAACCCACTATGAGAATAGGCTCCAATCAAAGCATCGGCCAGCGTATCGGCGCGCACGGACGCGACACTCATCACGAGCGCGATAATCGACAAAAGTCGTGCTGCTTGGCACCGCTTGTAGAGAACGAACATTAATACCTATCCCGACCCGAATAACATACGCGTAACTACATAGGGATTTTTTCGCATATTCAAAGAACGAATTCACGTTCCTGGTCAAATCCCGGCAAAAGGGGTGCACTTGCGTTGAATGACCTGCGCCAGGATATTCGGCCATCTTTCTTGCGTCCCAGACGCACTTCGTTCAGCGCACCATCGACAAAGATCGAAATGGCTTTGCCGCCTTCTTTCAACTGATCTTCCAGCGCAGACGGCATCTTTTCCACAGCACCTTGCATAATAATCGCATCAAAGGGCGCATGCTCGGCTGCGCCGTGGATAAGATCCCCGTCCTCAACGATCACATTATCCGCCCCGATGGCCGCAAGCGCCTCGCGCGCCTCGCTGGCCAGGTCTTGGTCCTGCTCCAGCGCGATAACAGCGGCGCAAATCCGCGCCATCACCGCCGAGGAATAGCCCAAGCCCGCCCCGATATCCAAAACCAAATCATCCGCGCCCAGCTCAAGAGCATCCAACATTTTGGCAAACGTGCGCGGCTCCAGAAGGGCGCGTCCGGGTGCAATTTCGAGGTTTTCGCCAATATAGGCCACTTCCCGCTTGGCAACGGGCACAAAATCCTCGCGCGGGACATGCAGCATCGCGTCAATAATGGGGAATTTTGTAACATCTGAGGGCCGAACTTGCGTATCAACCATCATCGTGCGTCGTGTGGCAAAGTTTGACATCGGCTTAACTCTTCCGCTCAGAATCTGCTGCTCTGATGTCGCATGAATAGAAAGGGCGGGCAACGCACCTATCGCCGCAGGAGCTATCGAATACGTGGCCCGGTGCCTTTGGCAAAGGCATCAAGCCGCGTGCGCGCCGCCTGTTGCGTGTTGACCACCCCGGCCAGCACGCTTTCCGCATAGGCGGCGTCCAGGCCCGACATGTTCTGCATGTGGCTGATGCCCGAGCAAATCGCGAAATTGCTCAGCGGCAAGTTCTGCGCCGCACGCTCTGCCAATTGGCGGGCTTCGGACAAGCTATCTTCGACCAGATATTGGGCCAGACCGACGGCAACCGCCTCTTGCTCGCGATACGTGCGTCCCGTGAGCATCATGTCAATCATTCTGGCCTTTCCGACCAAATCCGCCACCCGAATCGTCGCGCCGCCGCCTGTGAACAGGCCGCGCTGCCCCTCAGGCAAGGCGAAATAGGCGCTGGCATCGGCCACCCGGATATGCGCCGCCGAGGCAAGCTCAAGCCCGCCGCCAACGACCGCCCCCTTCAGCGCCGCGATGATCGGAACGCCGCCATATTCCATCTTGTTAAACGCTTCATGCCAGCGCAGGCAAAGATGCATAAACTCTTCGGGCCGCCGATCCGCCTGATGATGCTCAACCAAATCAAGCCCCGCGCAAAAATGTGTCCCATCAGCAGCCAAAACAATCGCGCGCGCGCCGCGCCGGGGCAGGGTCGAGAAGACCTCGATCAGTTCCTCAATCGTTTCCGCATTCAGCGCATTTCGCTTAGCCGCGCGGGCAAGTGTTATCTCAACAACACCCGCCGCGTTGGCCTCGATCCGAAGGTTTTGCAGGCTATAGTCGGTCAGCTCAGACATCGCGCCGGCCCCTTATTGCGGTGCAAGCGCGGTTAAACCCTTTAGGATATCAATGGCATAAGCCAGCTGATAATCTTCTTCGCGCAGTTCGGCGGCGGCCTCTGCTTTGGCCCGGTCCGCTTCGATCTGGCGAATTTCATCCTCGGTCAAGCTGTCATTGTCGAGCGAGCCGCGCAGGTCAGCCTCGGATCTAAGGCGCAAGTCCTCGTCTTCATCCTCAGTACGCCGCCGCGGTTGTTCAACGACGATATCTGGGCTCACCCCGAGCGCTTGAATCGAGCGACCAGAGGGGGTGTAATAGCGGGCTGTAGTCAGCCGCATCGCGCCGTCTCCGCGCAGGGGCATAACGACTTGGACCGAGCCTTTGCCAAAGCTCTTGGTGCCAACCACAATGGCGCGCCGGTGGTCTTGCAACGCGCCCGCAACGATTTCAGAAGCCGAGGCCGAGCCGCCATTGATCAGCACAACGATTGGTTTGCCTTGCGCCAGATCGCCGGGCGCCGCGTTAAACCGCTCACTCTCCGCCGGATCGCGCCCGCGTGTCGAGACGATCTCACCCTTTTCGAGGAAGGCGTTTGAGACGCGGATCGCCTGCTCAAGCAGCCCGCCCGGATTGTTGCGCAGATCCAGCACAAATCCGTTGACCGCGTCGATACCGCCCAGCGCCTCGACCTCTTCGGACAGTTGGCTTTCAAGGTTCGGGTAGGTTTTGTCGTTAAAGGTGGTCACGCGCAGCACGACCGTCTGCCCTTCGGCCCGCGACCGAACCGCCTGCAAGTTGAT
>CAYWNJ010000116.1:0-6849 GCA_964459535.1 uncultured Rhodobacterales bacterium | reverse complement strand
TCGAACCTCTGGCCTCTGCCTTCGGAGGGCAGCGCTCTATCCAGCTGAGCTAAGGATCCACGTCGCGTTTTATAGACTTGACCAGAGCCTATCGCAATAGTGCTTAGACGGCTACTCCGCAAACCGTCGAAAGAGCTGTAGAAAGCGGCAGTTGGCAGCTGCTTTCCCTATTTCTTGATGCAGCCGCGCTTTCTAACGTGCAACCCCTCTTACGGGTTGACCTAAAGGTTTCGGCACCCCGAAACGGCTCTGCGATTGAGAATCGTTCTCATTTCTTGACAAGTTGCGAATGATTCTCATATTTAGCTTAAATCGTTTAGGAAGATCACTATGAACCCTACGCGTCGATATGCGCTTGGAGTTTTATCGGCCTCTCTTTTTCTTGGTCCGGCCATAGCGGCGGAGCCTTTCAGTATTGTGGCAACGACCGGGATGATTGCGGACGCGGCGAAGCGCGTTGGCGGTGATCTTGCCGATGTAAAAGCGCTTATGGGCCCCGGCATTGACCCACATGCTTACCGCCAGACCCGTACCGATATCGTCGCAATGACGCGCGCCGATTTGGTCTTGGCGCACGGGCTCTATCTCGAAGCGCAAATGACGGGTTTTCTTGAAGATTTGGGTCGCAAAACCCCCGTTGTTGCTGTTGCGGATGGCTTGCAGACAGCGCTGCTGCGCCCAAGCGGAGATTATGAAGATCGGTTTGATCCACATGTCTGGATGAACCCAGGGCTTTGGGCGCATGTGGTTGATGCGATCACAAACGCACTTGTTCAGACGCGGCCCGAGGCGCGCGCGACCTTCATGGCAAATGCCGACCGTTACAAAGCGGAGTTGGCGCAGCTCGATCAGTATATGTTAGATGTATTGGCGAAAGTGCCGGAACCTGCGCGTGTGCTTTTAACCGCCCATGACGCCTTTGGTTATTTTGGTCAGGCCTATGGTTTTGAGGTGCTGGGCATTCAAGGCATCTCAACCGAAAGCGAAGCGGGGCTTGCCCGCATTTCAGAACTGGTTGATGTCCTTGTTGCCCGCGACATCAAAGCGGTCTTTGTCGAAACATCTGTTTCGGACCGTAATATTCGAGCGCTTATTGAAGGGGCCGAGGCTAAAGGGCACCGGGTGCGCCTAGGCGGCGCGCTCTTTAGCGACGCTATGGGACCTCAGGGCAGTTATGAGGGCACTTATATTGGGATGATGGATCACAATGCGACCACCATCGCGCGGGCGCTTGGCGCGGACATTTCGAGCGGCGGAATGTCGGGGCGCCTCGCAATTGGAGGGTAATAAGATGCTTCATCTGGCGCACCGCTCTGAAACGCCGCCGATTGCGCCGCTGGCTGTGCGGGGCCTCACCGTTTCTTATGGCGAGAAACCGGCGGTGTTTTCGGTGGACCTTACGCTGCGCGCGGCGGCGATGACCGGCATTATCGGGCCAAATGGTGCCGGAAAATCAACTTTGATCAAGGCCGCGCTTGGCGTTGTCACGCCCCTGGCTGGTGTCGTGACCGCGTTTGGGGTCCCGGTGAATGCGGCGCGGGATCGGATTGCCTATGTGCCCCAGCGCGCCAGCGTTGAATGGGATTTCCCGGTGCGCGTCATTGATGTTGTGATGATGGGGCTTTACCGCAAGCTCGGCCTATTGGGCTGGGTACGGGCGCATCACCGCAAGCAAGCGATGGAAGCGCTAGAGCGGGTTGGCATGGCTGATTTCGCGCTGCGTCAAATCGGACAGCTTTCCGGCGGGCAGCAGCAGCGCGTTTTCTTAGCGCGCGCGCTGGCGCAGGAGCCGGATCTGTACTTACTGGACGAGCCCTTTGCCGGGGTCGATGCGGCGACGGAGACAGCAATCATCAAGGTCCTGCATGCGCTACGCGCAGAAGGTAAGACCATAGCTGCGGTACATCATGACCTCGCGAGCGTAGAAGCCTATTTTGACGATATCTTTGTGATGAACACGCAAGCGATTGCTGCGGGCCCGGTTGCTGAGACCTTCACCGAGAGCAATCTTCAAGCGGCCTATGGCGGACAGCTCGCGCTACGCGCTGGGCGAGCGCTGCCCGGAGCCCTTGCATAGCGGATGCTGGCCGACGCTCTTCTGTTGCAGCTAGGCTATAATGCCGTTCTGGTCACGCTTGGGGCTACGGTTTTGGGAATCGCTGCCGGGATAGGCGGCTGCTTTCTGTTTTTACGGGGGCGCGCGCTGTTGAGCGACGCGATTAGCCACGCCACGCTGCCCGGGATTGGCCTGGCCTTTATTGTCATGGTTGGCTTGGGCGGCGATGGCCGCGCGCTTGCGGGTCTGATGGCTGGCGCGGCGTTGTCGGCATCCGCCGGGCTGCTGTGTGTGTGGTGGTTGAGCCATCGGACCCGGCTGAGTGAAGACGCCGCCATCGGGGCCGTTCTCTCCGCCTTTTTTGCCCTCGGCGTCGTGCTGTTGACGGTCATTCAGCAGCTTAACGCAGGGCAGGCGGCGGGGTTGGAGACTGTTTTGCTTGGCGCGACGGCGGGAATGCTCTGGCGAGATGCCATGCTGTTGCTGATCGCTACGGCCCTAACTTTGGGCTTGGTGCTGCTCTTTCGCCGCCCTTTGACCCTTGCCGCCTTTGATCCGGGCTTTGCCCAAGCGACGGGGAGAAATGTCGCAAAGCTCGACCTGATTATGATGGCACTGGTCCTTGCGGTGGTTGTGGTTGGGTTAAAGATCGTCGGCTTAATCTTGATTGTTGCGCTCTTGATCATACCGCCGGTCACTGCGCGCTTTTGGACGGAGCGCGTGGACCATATGCTGGCCCTTGCCGGCGCAAGCGGCGCGCTATCGGGATATTTTGGAACGGCTGTTTCGGCGGCATGGCCGGGCCTGCCGACCGGGCCCGTGATCGTATTGGTTGCCTTTGCGCTCTTTTTTGTCTCGCTCATAGCCGCCCCGAGGCGAGGCATCCTGAGCGCGTGGCTCCGCCACAAACGTCATCAACGGCTGGTTCACTTGCGCCAAGGCCTCTTAGCGTTGGCCCAAGGGCACCCGATTTACGAAGCCTTCACCTTGCGCCTTTTGCGCCGGGCGGGGCTCGCCCATGCAGATGGCGTGCCAACAGATGCGGGCCGGGCGCAGGCGGCCAAAGCGCTTTTGGACGAAATGCGCTGGCAGATTGTGCTGCACGATCCTGCGCATTTCGCGGCCACGCGCCGCTATGATGGGCTCACTGCGCTAGAGGAAGTTTTGACCGCAGATCAACTCGCGGCAGTCGATGCCGCTTTGCCTGGTCCAAGGATCGCCACATGAGCGGGGCGGAGTTTGTTTCCCTGTCGCTGACGCCCATCCTCATTGGTATCTGCGTCTCTGTCTGCTGCGCGATCCCTGGTAACTTTCTGTTGCTACGCCGTCAGGCTTTGATCGGAGATGCTGTGAGCCATGTCGTCCTGCCCGGGATCGTCGTGGCGTTCCTCCTGTCCGGCGTAACAACAACGCTTGTTATGATGTTGGGTGCCGCTGGTGCTGCCCTTATCTCCGTGCTCGCGATTGAGGCCATTCGGCGGCTAGGACGGGTTGAGACAAGCGCCGCCATGGGTGTTGTCTTTACGACGATGTTCGCGGCAGGTGTGCTCTTGCTGGAACAATCTGACACCTCGAACGTGCATCTTGATGTCGAACATGCGCTTTACGGAAACCTCGAAAGCCTGATCTGGCTTGATGCAACGGGATGGGTGTCTTTGCTTGACCCGATGGCCTTGGCCGGCCTGCCGCCAGAGCTGCCGCGAATGGGGATCGTTTTGGCGCTGGTCAGTGTGCTCGCGTGGCTTTTCTGGCGCCCTCTGACCTTGGCCAGCTTTGATGAAGGTTTTGCCCGCAGCCAAGGCATCCCCGTGCAGCTGGTCAGCCTCGGGCTGGTGATCGTTGCGGCCCTCGCAGCGGTCGCGGCCTTTGACGCCGTGGGCAGCATCATCGTGATTGCGATGTTCATCTGCCCGCCCGCCGCCGCGCGGCTGATGACAAACCGGTTGGACGCGCAGCTTGCCTGGTCCGTGTTGTTCGCAACAAGCTCGGCCATCCTTGGCTATGTCTGCGCCGGTTATGGGCCCGGCTGGTTTGGACTGGCCGCATCGGTCAGTGCCGCTGGAATGATTGGAACGGTATCGGGGCTAATCTTGGCCATCACAGCTATTTTCGGTCCAGCCCGCAATGCCGCTTAGGTAAGAAAGAGCCATTCGCTTTGGCCAACTTACTATGCTAAAGTTGCAATTAGCAGACTCGCATAACAACTTTGGGGCAAAAAATGGCAGATACTGCAAGCTCGGGTGATATTGCACCGGCGGCGGAAGACCGCGAGGCCGACGCAAATGTCAATCGCTACGTCGAAGCAACCTTAGAGCGCCATAAACAAGAGGGCTTGGAGCTCGCCGTACGCGCGCGCTGGATCGCGCTTGCAGCCGTGAGTGTTCTGCTCATTTTTGTTGTGCCTACCGAGTTGGCGGCTTGGCCGCTGGCCCTGATTGCCTTGATGGCGCTCAACGGATATTTTTTGCGTCGCGTTGGCCGGGTCGGGCGATCTGGCATGGAATTGTTTTTGATCTTTATTGATATCCTTTTGATCACTATTGCCCTTTTGGCGCCAAACCCGCTTTCGGAGCAAAATTGGCCGACAGCGGTGATCTACGAATTCGACAGTTTCCTATATTTATTTGTTATCGTTGTCGTGGGCGGGCTTTCCTATTCCTGGCGCACGATTATCGCATTGGGTCATTGGATGGCCTTTATGTATCTCGGTGGTACGCTTTTGATATGGTACTATGGCATACAAATACCTGAGATCACTCAAGGACTTGAACAAGGGTTGGGCTTTGATCTCGAACTAGCGGCGCAGCTTGACCCGAATTTCGTCAACTGGGACGCAATCGCTCAGGAGATCGTGGTTCTTTTAATCGTCTGCTATACGCTGGCGTTGATTGTTCGGCGCTTTAACACTTTGCTGGTTGGCTCGGCGGAGCTTGAGCGTGAGCGCACCAACCTTTCGCGCTATTTCTCACCCAATGTCATCGCCGAGCTGAGCCAGAATGACGAGCCGCTCAAACAGATCCGCGAGCAAGACGTTGCGGTGCTCTTTGTCGATATTGTTGGGTTTACGGCCTATGCGGCCGCCCGTGGTGCGCGCGAAGTTATTGAGACGTTGCGCGAGTTTCAAAGTGCGATGGGGCGTCAGGTCTTTGCCCATAACGGGACGCTCGACAAGTTTACGGGTGACGGGCTGATGGCGACCTTTGGCACGCCGGTTGCTGGACCTGACGATGCGGCGAATGCCCTTGCATGTGTGCAGGCGATGATGGTCGAGGTGGATCGCCTCAACCTGCACCGCCGGGCCGAGGGTCAACCTGAGATCGACGCACGCTTTGGCGTTCATTTTGGTCCTGTGGTTCTGGGCAATATCGGCGAGGATCGGCTGGAATTTGCGGTGATTGGAAACACGGTCAACCTGGCCAGCCGTATGGAAGGGTTGAGCCGCAAGCTCGGCGCGCGGGCGGTCTTTAGCGACGACACGGTGCGCGCGGCGGGTATGACGGATCGTCTACGTCTCGCTGGGGCGCAAGATGTGCGCGGCGCTCCGGATCCGATTGAGGTTTGGGTGCCGGATGAGAGTGCTGCGTAATTGCATCCAATTTTAAACCTGACGCAACCGAGGTGAATTCAGATAGCGCCGTTCCGAGGAGTGGCGCTATCGCGCCGGAGATGGCTTTGGGTTCACGACCCATTGAAAACCTCCCAGATTGGCTTGAGGTCCGCTATTCGTTCGAGCGTCGCCTTTAATACGCCGCGCGCGCGCCAGCCATCCGAAATCGGTGCCGAAATGGTAAAGCCTTTCTGCTTAAGAAGCTCTGCATGGGGATGATCCGCTGGATAGGGTTTGGGCACACGCTTTAACGGCTCCGCCCGCCACTGACCGAACTGCGCCCCCGTCGCTTTCGCTTGATCAAACGCATCTTCCAGCGCGTCACCGGATTGATCTACCAACGCGCGATAGCGGGTGAGCTGATCGCTCGATAGCCCCATAAGCCCCAACCCCACGATGAAATAGTCAGGGCTAATTCCCCAAAACCAAGCGGGCCGCAGCGCGGTTTTGTCACCTGGCGACCAGAGCACATGCTGATGCGCCTTGAGCGGCGTTTTGTCTTTGGAAAACCGCACATCCCGATATATCCGAAACACCTTGGGGTGATGCGCTTTGCCTGTGATCCGCGCTAAATCCTCTGCAATGAGATCGGCGAACAGCGCCGCAGGCTTAGCGATCTCTTCCTTATAGCGCTCTTTTTGAGGCTCAAACCAGGCTTTGCTGTTGTTTTCCGCCAGCTCAGCGAAAAACACCCGCGCCTCATCGACCATCCGTTCAAACCCATCGGTCATTCTTGCCCTCCTTCGTTTAAATCGCAAGGTAAGAGAGATTTCTCCTGCATCCAAGATCTGTGGCGCGCGTATCTACCAATGCGGCGCGCAGAGTAAAACGTAGCAGTTCTACCACTAGCCAGCGATCCCGTGTCATGCCAAGCTGTGCCCATGATCACATTGCACCACCTAAACCGCTCACGGTCGCATCGCATTCTTTGGCTGCTTGAGGAGATCGGCGCGCCTTACAAGGTCATCCCCTATCAACGCGATACTAAAACCAGCCTGGCCCCGCCAGAGCTGCTTGCCATCCATCCACTTGGGAAATCCCCCATGATCGAAATGGACGGCCGCTTGATTACCGAAAGCGCCGCGATTGTCGAGCTGCTCTGCGCCGCCCATGCGCCGGATATGGTTCCGCCCGCCACAAGCGACGCCTATGTCGAGCATCTTGAACTGATGCATTTTGCCGAAGG
>CAYWNJ010000115.1:1679-6891 GCA_964459535.1 uncultured Rhodobacterales bacterium | reverse complement strand
AGGAAAGCCTCCACGATCTCAAGCGCCAGACCGTCGCCGATAACGCGCGCGCCGAGGGCCAGCATGTTCGCGTCATTATGCGCACGGATCATCCGGGCCGAAAATACGTCCGAGCAGACACCGCACCGAATACCGTGCACCTTGTTGGCGGCCATCATGATGCCTTGACCAGTCCCGCAGAGGATTATGCCAAAGCGACAAGCGCCCGAGGCGACCTCTTGTGCTGCGGCCGCCCCATGCGCCGGATAATGGGTGCTTTCTGGTATGGTCGGCCCGATATCCAAAACCTCCCACCCGCTATCCGCCAGGTGGCCCGCAATCACTTGGCGAAGCGCAATCGCGGCATGGTCGCTGGATAGGACAATCCTCGTACTATTCTGCATCAGACACCGCCCATTTGATAAATCCGCAAATCTTGCGCAGTTCGATTCGCGGGTGAAGATAAGCTATCAAGTCGGCCGGGTAGAGGCTAGGATATTGCACAAAATCCTGGTACACAAAGAGTATACAAACCCGCAGAGAGAGGGGAATCACTATGGCTCAAGGTCGGTCTCGGGCAGGCGGGCGGGCAGCGCGGCGGGCGCTCCGCTCGGCGATAGAGGCGCATATGTTGCCCGGATTGCGGAACACGCTCCCGGTGACGGAAATCCTCTCGGGCGCTCAGGTCAAGCGGATCGATGCCGCGTCTATGGACATCCTGGAGAATGTTGGCGTTGTCTTTCGCGATGACATCGCGCTTGAGGACTGGCGTCGCGCGGGCGCGAAAGTCGAGGGGGAGACGGTCTATCTTGACCGAGGTCTTGTTCGCGAGCTGATCAAGACGATCCCCGAGCGCTTTACCTATCACGCGCGTGATCCACAAAAGAATGTCGCGCTCGGCGGGCGGGATGCGATCTTTGTCCCGATGACGGGCGCGCCTTATCTGCGCGATCTTGAGGATGTCCGGCGCAACCCGATGCTTGATGATCTGGCGATGTTTCACAAGCTTAGCCATATGCTGCCCGCGCTGAACAGCTCAGCCCATCACATTGTCGAGCCCTATGACCATCCGATCAGCCATCGCCATTTGCGGATTACCTATTCGTCGATGAAACATTCGGACAAGACCTTTATGGGCATGACAACCAGCCCGAAGAACGCCGAAGACGTGATGGAGATGTGCGCGCTTCTCTTTGGTGAGGCGTTTATCGACGAGCACCCGGTCACGACGGGCAATTGCAACGGCAATTCACCGCTTGTCTGGGACGAGACGATGCTGGGCGCGATGCGGGCCTTTTGCCGCCGGAACCAACCGGTGCTGTGCTCGCCCTTTGTGCTGGGCGGTGCGAACACGCCGGCATCTGTTGCGGCGTCGGTCGCGCAGCTAAATGCGGAGGCGCTTAGTGCGCTGGCTTATACGCAAGTTATCCGCAAGGGCGCTCCGGCGATTTATGGGCATTACCTCTCGACCGTTTCGATGAAGTCTGGCGCTCCGATGGCGGGGACGCCCGAGATTAGCCTGATGAACTATATGATTGGCCAGATGGCGCGGCATTACGGTGTGCCTTGGCGCACCTCCAACACGCTCGGCGGGGCCAAGACCTTTGACGCCCAGGCCGGGTATGAAAGTGCAACGACGTTGATGGCTGTCATGCATGCTGGGGCAAATTATGTCTGGCACTCGGCGGGGTGGAACGAGGCGGGGATGCACTGCTCGGTCGCTAAGTTCGTGGTGGATGCCGAGCAATGCGCGATGGCGCACCGAATGGCTTCGGGCTTGCGTTGGGATGATTTTGATAAGGCGATTGACGCTGTCCGCGATATTGGTCCGGGCGGGCATTATTTGGGGCACCCGCATACGCAAGAGAATTTTGAAACCGCGTTCTTTATGCCAGAGCTTTTTGACAACAACTCAATTGAGCAATGGATGGCGGAAGGCTCGGTCGAGATCACGGCGCGTGCCCTGGCCCATGCGAAAGGGCTATTGAATGCCTATGAAGAGCCCGCTTTGGACCCCGCGCAGGATGAGGCGTTGCTGGATTATATTGCCCGGCGCGAGCGGGAAATCCCGGCCGAAGATGCGTTAAACCAGGAGTATTGATGCGATTTTCAGGGAAAAAGGTTTTGGTCACCGGCGCAGCAGGCGGTATCGGGCGGGCCATTGTGAAAGCGTTTCGGGCTGAAGGGGCGCAGGTTTTGGCCACGGATCGCGCCGAGGGTGATCTGATCGGAGACCTAACCGATCCGGTATTTTGCGACACGCTGCCGATACAAGCGTCGGAGCGCTTGGGCGGTTTGGATATCGTGATGAACAATGCCGGGATCATCACCCGAGGGTTGATTAGCGACGCATCGGATGATGACTACCATCGCACAATGGCGATCAATGTCGAAGCGCCGTTTCGCATCTGCCGCGCGGCAATTCCACTGATGGCGGCTTTGGGCGGCGGGGCTATTGTGAACACGGCCTCTTGCTGGGGTGTGCATCCCGGCCCCAACCATCCGCTTTACGTCATGTCTAAAGCTGCGATAGCGGCGCTGACCCAGTGTCTGGGGCGTGATCACGCGCATCAAGGGATCCGGGTCAACGCCGTTTGCCCGAATGAGGTGGACACGGCGATGCTGCGATCCGGCTTTGCCGCGCGGGGCCTGGATCCTGAACATGGGATCACCGAGCTGGACGCCAGTGTGCCCCTAGGCCGGATAGCGCAACCGGAAGAGATTGCCGATGTCGCGCTGTTTTTGGCCTCTGACGCGGCGCGCTACATGTGTGGCGCTTTGGTTGAGGTCAACGGCGGGAAGCCCGTGACATGAACCGTTTTGAAGGTAAGGTCGCCCTTGTAACCGGCGGGCGCAGCGGTATCGGCGCGGCGATAGCCGCCCGGCTCGCATCCGAGGGCGCGCGGGTGTGGACCGCGCAGCGAGGAGCAGATCCGGTCCATCCCTCTGTGCCTGCGGATTTCGAAGATCCCAGCACCCCAGAGGCTGTTGTCACGGCGGTGTTAGAGGCCGAAGACAGGCTCGACGTTCTGGTCAATAATGCTGGGCTGATGGAGGAGGCCCCAGCGGCGCAGACCTCCCTTGCGACATGGGAGCGTAGCCTTGCGGTGAACTTAACCGCGCCCTTCCTGATGATCCGCGCAGCCTTTCCGGCGTTACAGGCGCGGGGCGGCGCGATTGTGAATATCGGCTCGGTCGAGGGGCTTGCAAACAATCCAGGTCATGCCGCCTACGGCGCGGCAAAGGCAGGATTGCACGGGCTAACGCGTGCCGTGGCGGTGGATCACGGGCGGGATGGCGTGCGCTGTAACGCAGTGGCGCCTGGCTGGATTGACACGGAGCTCAACGCAGATTTCATCGCGTCTATGCCCGATCCCGACGCATTCCGCGCGGGCCTAGCCGGGATCCATCCAGCGGGCCGCACTGGCACGCCTGAAGATGTCGCCGCACTCGTCGCCTTTTTGGCAAGCGATGATGCGGCCTTTATCACCGGCCAAGTCTACAAGGTGGACGGCGGTAGGATGAGCCAGCTTAGTTTGCCTTAGGCACTCAACACCCCCTTTTCCGGCTTCGTCCCAGGATTGACTTCGGACGTAATAGAACCACGTTGTTTTGGGGAACAGAATACAACCCTCGTCTCAGATGCGGTCCTCGGACAGAACCTGACGCTGGCTCCTGCGAAATAAAAGATCGCGGGGCTGACCGAGATAACCACCTTAGATGTTTCCTAACCCATTGTGTCAGAATATCTTTTTGGGCCAAGGGTCACTGTTGTTAAAACGCAATTCACATTCCTTCAAATATAGGCCGAATTGGGCTTTAGGAACATCATTGAATTTGCGCATGCGACGCTTGGCTTGGTTCCAGAAATTCTCAATCCCATTTATGTGATTATGGGTGACGGCGAAGAGCTCGGAGTGATTGATCCGAAAGTGTTTGAACCAGCAACAAAATGCTCGATCAAACGATCTTGTTTATAAGCGCTAAGGCGACTCTTTCACATACGTCCCATGATACCTCATTTCTGAGTTATCTGGGTCAGCACCCAATATAGATTGGAAGCCAAAGCTGTGCATCTAACGCGCGGCGTACGCTGCTCTTAGAGTTTGTTTAGAAATTCAATCTTAAGGTGCGGCGCAATTTCCAACTTGGAGTGGTTACACATGACGTCGCCGACGCAAAACTCGAACACATCCGATATTTTGGGCCTTCCCTATATCCAGGCGGCCCAAGCGCAGAAGCACGTGACCCATAACGAAGCGCTCTGCCGGTTGGACCACCTCGTGCAACTCTCTGTCGAAGATCTGGACCGCCAAGACCCCCCGGCGGCCCCTGACGCCGGAGCGCGCCATATCGTCGGAGCCAATGCGTCTGGGATCTGGGCGGGGCAAGAGGGAGCCATCGCAATCTATGGAAATGGCGCGTGGTCTTTCGAAGTCCCTTTGCCGGGCTGGGTGGCTTATGTGCGCGCGTTGGGTAAGTTGGTGGTCTATGATGGCAGCTCTTGGTCAGAAGCCAATAACGAGCCTCCCATCCAGACAACGCTCTTTGGTATCAATGCGGCGGCAGATGAGACCAACCGTTTCGTCGTTTCGTCCGATGCGACGCTTTTCAACCATAGCGGCGCAGGCCATCAACTTAAGCTTAACAAATCGCAAAGTACCGATACGGCGTCTTTGCTCTATCAAACAGGGTATTCTGGCCGTGCAGAAATGGGGCTTGCCGGGAATGATGACTTTGGCTTGAAAGTCAGCGCCGACGGGTCTGCCTGGAAAACCGCGCTATCGGCCAACGCGGTGACCGGCGCACTCACTGCCCCGCATGGCGCGACGATTGACGGTGCGCTCACCGGAACTGGTGTTGTTGGCTCGGTTAGCGCTGCGGGCGGTGCTGTGATGGAAAGCACAAACACTTCTGATGGCACCTGTCTGCGCCTCGCGGATGGGACCCAGATTTGCACCTTGGTTTTCACGGTCGATCATGCATCAACGCCGCTTGGCGCACTTTTCACCTCTGCTGAATTCAGCTGGTCTTTTCCCAAGCCATTTGCAAACCCTCCGGTGCTATTGGGCGGCGGCGGTTCGACAGACCGCTGGGTCGGGGCGTCTTCTGTTTCGGCGGACACGGGCGCGCTCAAGGTGATCTCACCACTCGCCGTCACAAGCCAAATGACCGCAAGCGCACTGGCGATCGGGCGCTGGTTTTAAGGTCAGAGCGTTTTGCGGGCGCGTAG
>CAYWNJ010000115.1:0-1668 GCA_964459535.1 uncultured Rhodobacterales bacterium | reverse complement strand
TGATCGTGCCATCGTCGAGATAGTCAAGCTCTCCCCCAATCGGCACGCCTTGTGCAAGAGAGGTCAGGCGCACCTGACCTTCCAGCCGATCCGCGATATAATGCGCGGTGGTCTGTCCATCAATCGTGGCGTTTAAGGCGAGTATTACCTCTGTAATCCCCTCCTGGGCGACCCGCTTGACCAGCTCTGGGATGCGGAGTTCTTCGGGACCAACGGCATCCAAAGCAGAAAGTGTCCCGCCCAGCACGTGATACCGGCCGGTAAAGACACCAGCCCGTTCCATCGCCCAAAGGTCAGCGACATCTTCGACCACGCAAAGCTCGCCCGTCGCGCGCTTTTCGGAGGTGCAGATATCGCACAGCTCGGTTGTCCCAACATTTCCGCAGTTTCGACAGGTCCGCGCCGTGGCGGCGACCGTTTGCATCGCGTCTGCGAGAGGCGTGAGTAGCAGCGCGCGCTTGCGGATTAAGTGCAACACCGCGCGCCGCGCCGAGCGGGGGCCAAGGCCGGGGAGCTTTGCCATCATCTCGATCAATATGTCGATCTCGCGGGTGCTGCTCATTCGGCGGCCTCAAGCGGCAATGGGACACGGGTGACCTCGAACCCTTCTTGGCGCAGCATCGCCACCATCCCTTGGCGCCCCGGTAAATGAAAGCCTCCAACGGCAAGGAAGGCCCCGCCTTCGGAGAGGCTGCCCAAGGCGGTGTCCAAAAAGACCCGATTGCGGTGCTCAAGCAAATAGCCGTCCCAAAGCTGCAGATGACGATCTGCCGCTTCTTCGCCATATAGCGTCTGCAAAAAGTTGGACTCTTGCACCATCCACAGACCGATTTGACCGCTGCGATAAAGCGCAAGTCCGGTTTCTTGGCCCCAATTATCTTTCTGCGGCATCATATGAGCGCCCGAGACCGCTATACCTGCAATCGCGATATCTTCGTTGGCGGGATCATCTAGAAATTTGCGAAAGTCGTTAAACTCTTCCAAACCGTGGACGGGAACACCGGCAATGCGCGCGCGTGTTGCGATGTAGTGATCCAGTATTGGATGAAGGCTCGACATAAAGTCGTTACATGGAGAGGAAAGTAGCAGTTCGTTCAACGCGCTGAACGTCAGGTGATCCTTCACCTGTGCTGAGAACCCAAGTGCATGCAAGCGGGAGCCAACCCATAAACTCAACTCCTTGGGCAAACCAAGCTCAGAAAAGCGAAAGTCAGCGGACCGGTCGCGGAACCGTTTGCTCCAGTCACCTCTGATCTCCAATTGACGACGGCTTGGAGCAATCGGATCAACCTCGATCCAGACCTCGCGCGCGGCTTCAATCTGCGTCAGTACAAGCTCTGGCAGATCAAGAACGCGCGGATCGCTCACGTGATAGGTGCCGTAAAGATGCGACACCCCGCCGCTCGGCGCGGTGATGCGCCAGAAAAGGTCAACCCCGTTTGGGATATCCGCCGCGCGCTGGCGCGCCTGCGCCAGGCTGAGCGGTTCGAAAAGCTCGGGGTGCAAGCGTGCCTCTTGCGCGTCGCAAACCTCACGCGTTGCCCAATATTGCGCCTGCCCCAGCGAGGGCAGCAGGCAGACTAAAACCACGAGCAAGACCCGCATTAGAGCGAGTTTTGTTAAATTGAATTCAAATGCGCTGCCTCTCGGCTTTGCCTCGAACGCGAA
>CAYWNJ010000114.1:0-6892 GCA_964459535.1 uncultured Rhodobacterales bacterium | reverse complement strand
CGTGGGGGCGGTCGGCGCGTTGCCATCCTGCGGATGGCTGGGGGCTGAGCGGATACCGGATCAAATTTCAATTGCCCGGCTATAAATTCGAGGTGAAAGCCGTCAGGTTTGAGATTGGAGTGACGCTCTCAGGATCACAATTCAGTCGCGCATTCCCAGCGCTGCGGCTGATCGCTCGACCTCATGCCCAACCCGGAGAAGCTCTTCATCCGAGAATTGCGGCCCAACGATTTGCAGCGAAAGCGGCATCCCGCTTTGATCCTTGACAACCGGCACAGACATCGCTGGCAGTCCAGCCAAGTTCACAGGAACCGTGAAAACATCCTCTAGATACATCTCAACCGGATCGGATGACTTATCTCCCAGCCCGAAAGCCGCCGTCGGTGTTGTCGGCATAAAGAGATAGTCCACGTCCTTAAATGAACTCGCAAAATCATCCGCCAAACGCCGACGCACTTTGAGCGCGGTCAGATAGTAAGCATCATAATGCCCCGCGCTGAGTGCAAAGCTGCCCAGCATCACCCGGCGTTTGACCTCATCGCCAAAGCCCTCGGCGCGCGTCCGCTCGAACATGTCGTTCACGTCCTTGGGCGCGCTCGCGCGATAGCCATAGCGTACACCATCATAGCGGGCGAGGTTGGACGACGCCTCGCACAGCGCGATCACGTAGTAAGTGGGCAGGGCATAAGCAAAGGTCGGGATCGAAATGCGCACCAGCTCCGCATTCATCTGCGCCGCGATCTTCTCTGCCGCGTCCCAGACTTTTTGCGTCTCTTCGGTATTGCCCGCCTCGATCACCTCCTGCGGGATACCGATCTTTAGACGGCGTAGCTCGGCGTTTTGAGCCGCTTCAAAAGCATAAGAGGATTTGGGGTAGGAGGTTGAATCCTTCCGATCCTCCCCCGCAATCACATCCATCACCAGCGCAGCATCTTCGGCGGATTTCGAGAAAACCCCCGCCTGATCCAATGAGGAGGCAAAGGCGATAATCCCATAGCGCGAGCAGACCCCGTAAGTTGGCTTGAACCCTACTGTGCCGCAGAAAGATGCTGGTTGGCGAATAGAGCCGCCCGTGTCCGACCCCAATGCCGCTGCGCAGAGCCGCGCCGCCACCGCTGCAGCTGACCCCCCGGACGAGCCGCCGGGCACCCTGGGCTCCAGACCCAGATCAACCGCGCGCGGGTTCAGCGTTGGGCCAAAATGACTTGTTTCGGTGGAAGAGCCCATCGCAAACTCGTCCATATTGGTTTTACCCAGAATGATGGCACCCGCATCGATCAGCTTTTGCGTCACTGTCGATTCGTATTCCGGCACAAAATTGGCCAGCATCTTTGAGCCTGCGCTCGTGCGTATATGCTGCGTGCAGTAATTGTCCTTCACCGCAATCGGGATCCCATCAAGCGGCAAGGTGGTCCCCTGCGCCCGCCGCGCGTCCGATCGCGCCGCAGCTTCAAGCGCAGCCTCTGGCGTTACCGTGATAAACGCGTTGAGCTCTGACTGCTGCGCGATTCTGTCCAAAAACGCGCGCGTCGCCTCCTCGGCGCTTATGGTTTTCTCGGAGAGGGCCTGCCGAAGCGCGGCAAGCGACATTTCAGGGACGTCTAGGCTCTCAGATTTCACGAAGCCAATCCTTTACCGTGACCTTTATCGAGGGTTGCCGAGCACATAGCCCGCCAGCGTATCAGATACAAGCAACCGCACCTTGGAGGCGATCATTTGCCTGCGGGATCTTGACAAATAACCTGCTTCGACAGATATTTCTGTTATGACAGAAATAGCAGACAAAGCAGAAGCCGATTCGAAATCTCAATTCATTTTGTATTGGGGGGATATGGGTGGCCAATGGGGCGTCAACCGCTCGGTGGCGCAGGTGCATGCGCTCTTGTTTCTAAGCGCGGCCCCTCAGAACGCGGAGCAGATTGCCGAGCAACTTGGGATAGCGCGGTCGAATGTTTCGAACTCGCTCAAAGAGCTGGTGAGCTGGAAATTGATCCGCCGGGTTCCGGTGCCGGGGGATCGGCGCGAGCATTTTGAGGCCGAGACCGATGTGTGGGAAATCGCCATCAAGATCGCCCAAGGGCGCAAAGCGCGCGAAATTGATCCGGCGATGCAAGTCCTTGCCAATTGCATCGCAGCCGCTGAGGGCGAAGATCGGCGCGATACCGTCGCGCTTGGTCGGATGAAAGACATGCAGGACTTCTTGGAAACCGTCGATGCGTGGTCAAACCAGATGCAGACAGTGCCCAAGGGCAAGCTGAACGCGTTGATGAAGATGGGCAGCAAGGTGATTTCACTCCTCACGTTCACGGACAAAGCAAAGGAGTGACCGCCCCTATGATTTGGGCGCGCCTCACTTTCGGCTCTGTGTCCATGACGCATAAATCGTTCAACCATTTACTCAGCCAAGACGCCGAGTTCTGGGATGCCGAGGGAGGCATATAATGCAAGCGGATCCAATTTGGCTTTTTGACGGGGTCTGTGTGCTCTGTAGCCGTGGTGTTCAGTACACGTTGCGGCATGAAAGAGCGCCGGCAATCCGCTTTATCGCCATCCAATCAGACGCCGGGCAACGCCTTGCGGCAGCGCATGGGATTGACCCTGAGGATCCCGCTACCTTTCTGTTCATTGAAAAGGGGCGAGCTCTGGAGAAATCCGACGCCGTTATTGCCTTGTCCCGATATTTAAAAGGTCCTGCCCAGGCTCTTGCGGTGCTGCGGGTGTTGCCCAAACCGCTTCGGGATTGGCTTTATGACGTGCTGGCACGCAACCGTTACCGGATCTTTGGCAAATCACAGCACTGTCTGTTACCGCCGCCCGGTCAGCAAGATCGGTTTGTGTTATGACAGCACGCCGCGTTTTGATAATTGGCGGCACGGGGGTTTTCGGCGCACGCATGGCGCGCCATCTCGCATCATGCCCTGATCTGACGCTTTTTGTTTCCTCGCGCTCGGCGGCGAAAGCGGGCCGCTTCGTGCGCACGCTCAAGGGCGCGGCTCAGCTCCGCCCCATCAGCTTGAACCGGCAAGACACTCTTGTCGCCCGCCTTGCCGAGATCAAGCCCCATGTCGTTGTCGATTGCTCGGGTCCATTCCAAGGCGCGCTTTATGAAACAGCAGCGCATGTCTTGCGCAGTGGCGCGCATTTTGTCGATTTGGCGGATGCACGGGACTATCTCGCTGGATTCAAAGCTTCTCTGGACGATCTTGCGCGCAGCTGCGGTGTGGTGGCCTTGGCTGGGGCCAGCTCGAGCCCTACCTTCGCAACAACCGTTGCGGATCATCTCACGGCGGGTTGGAAGCGGGTGGATGTGATTGACATCTGCATCACGCCCGGCGGCAAAATCAAAGTTGGGCGTGCGGCCATCGAAGCCGTCCTGAGCTATGCAGGGCACGATATCCCGATTTGGCAGGCGGGACAGCTCTCGACCGCAACGGGATGGCGCGGTGCGCGGCGCATCGATATCCCGGATCTTGGCCGACGCCGCGTCGCGCTCGTCGAGACGTTCGATGCAGAGAACCTAGGGGCACGGCTAGAGGTGCAGTCGCGGGTATCTTTCGCCGCCGGGCTCGAATCATTCTTTGAGCAGCGCGGTATTGAGGCCATCGCAGCGCTACGCCGCCTGGGGTTTCTGGCCAACGCTGCCGCGCTGGCACCCTTTTTGCAATATGCAAGACACCTCACCCGCCTATCGACGTCAGATATTGGCGGAATGTTGGTCGAGATAGGCGGGCTCGACGCGCAGGGTATTCCTTGCATGCGCCGCTGGTCCCTCGTCGCGCGGGCCGGCGATGGACCGTTCGTGCCCATTCTGCCCGCCGCTGCTGCTGTGAAAAAGCTCCTTAACGAAGCCATCACGCCCGGCGCACGACCCGCGTTTGAGGAAATAACCTTGGCCGAGATCATCAAAGAAATGCGCCCCTATGCAATTACCACCCGTGTCTATGAAAAGCCGATGAAGGAAGGGATCTTTGGACAAGCCCTCAGCCAGGAGAGCTTTGCTGCGCTGCCCAAAGCAGTGGCGGCCTTTCATAGCGCAGACGGTTTCCCCGTATGGTCGGGGCGCGCGGATATCTCTGGCGGGTCGTCGCTCTTTGCCCGTTTGGCGAGGCGCGCGTTTCGATTTCCCCAGCCCGGTCGCGACGTGTCTGTGACGGTCACCGTGGATCGGTCGATTGGCTCAGAGGGGAAGCCGCTGGAGCGGTGGACGCGCAATTTTGCTGGCAACCACATGACATCCGAGCTGCGTTTTCAGCGCGCGGGCGTGCTGGAAGAGCGGTTTGGCCCTTTCCGATTCGAGATCGCGCTTGACGCAAGCGCAGACGACCTTTGGTTTCCAGTCTCTGCCTGGCGCTTGGGCCGGCTACCGTTGCCGCGCTTTCTCGCACCGCGTTCGGTGTCTCGGGAATTTGTCGACGCGCAAGGGCGGTTTTGTTTTGACGTCCGATTAGCGCTACCTCTTCTCGGGACCATCGTTCACTACAAAGGATGGCTGGCACCTGCGAATCAGACCATTGAAAGCCCTAAGTCGATAAGATAGCGTCCCGTAGCGCTCCACCCGCAGAGCAGGTCTTGATGCCCAAAGATGTTCTCAACGTCACGCTTGAACGCACGCCAAAAGATGGCGGCGTGCAGCGTGATTTCGAAGTTCCAGCGTATGAGAGCCAAACGGTGCTCGACGTTGTGTCTTGGATCCAACAGCATGAGGATCCGACGCTCAGCTACCGGTTTGCCTGCCGCGTCGGGATGTGCGGCTCCTGTGCGATGATGGTCAATGGCGTGCCCCGCTGGACCTGCCGCACCCATGTCTCGAAGGTTTTAAAGAGCGGTAAGATAACCATCGGCCCGCTCCGCAACCTGCCCGTGATCAAAGACCTTGTCGTGGATATGGATCCGTTCTTTGACAAATGGGTCGACGCCGAAGGCGTCTTTCAAGGTGGCGTCACGCGCGCAGATCCAATCCCGCCGGTCGATGAAGAGACCGAGGCGCGGCAGACGGCGAATGCGGGGATAGAGTGCATCAATTGCTCGGTCTGCTATGCCGCTTGCGATACGGTCGCCTCTAACCCGGATTATCTTGGCCCGGCGGCCCTTCAGCGGGCCTGGACGCTGCTCAATGATGCAAAGAACGAAAGCCGCGCGGAGATCCTTGAAGCTGTTTCAGGGGCGGGCGGGTGCCATAACTGTCATTCCATGGGCTCATGTTCGGTCTATTGCCCGAACGAGCTTGACCCAATGTCGGCCATCGCGGGCCTTAAACGCGAAACCACCAAGTCATTCTTTGGACGTCGGCGCTGATGCTGAATGCGCGCCTTTATATGCTCCAGCGGATCACAGCGCTGCTGATGGCGCCGCTGGTGCTGGGGCACCTCGCAACCATGATCTACGCGATCCAAGGGGGGCTAAGCGCAGCGGAAATCCTTGGACGCACCCAAGGCTCAGCCCTATGGTTTCTCTTTTATGGCCTCTTTGTCGTTGCCGTTTCGGTGCACGGCGCGATTGGCCTGCGCGTGATCGTCTTTGAATGGGCAGGGCTAAAGGGCCGCGCGCTTGACGTCTTTATGTGGGCCGTTGGGCTTGGTCTTTTTGCGCTGGGCGCCGCCGCTGTGCGGGCAGTCACATTGACATGAGCGCGCGGGGCGTCACATCGCGCGCTCATGCGCTTTGGCTGGCGTATCTATTGCATCGGCTCTCTGGACTTGCGCTCGCACTCTTTTTGCCTGTTCACTTTTGGGTCCTTTCACTGGCGCTCACGCAACCGCAACGCCTGGACGGCTTTTTGACGTTGACCGAGGCCGGGCTCGTAAAGCTTGCCGAATTTGGCCTTGTGTTCCTTTTGGCTGTTCACATGTTCGGCGGGCTGCGTCTGATGGCGCTGGAATGGCTGCCCTGGCGACCAGCGCAGAAAACACTCGCAGCTGGTGCGACGGCGCTGTCATTCTTGGTGGCGGCCCTGTTTTTGCTAAAGGCGATTTGAGATGAAATTCGCAGAGATCGAGCGGCATGATACCGACATTTTGATCCTCGGATCTGGCGGGGCGGGCCTGTTCGCCGCACTCCATGCCCAGCAATCCGCGCCCCAAGGCACAAAGATCACCATCGCGGTCAAAGGCTTGATCGGCAAATGCGGCTGCACACGCATGGTGCAGGGTGGCTACAACGTGGCCTTGGGCGGCGGTGACACGGTCGAGCGGCACTTCATGGATACAATCCGGGGTGGCAAATGGCTGCCCAACCAAGATATGGCTTGGCGACTTTGCCAAGAGGCCGTTACGCGCATTCGCGAGCTTGAGAATGAGATCGGCTGTTTTTTCGACCGCAATCCTGACGGAACGCTGCATCAAAAAGCCTTTGCCGGTCAAACCGCAGATCGGACCGTGCATAAGGGCGATTTGACCGGCATCGAGATCATCAACCGCCTGATGGAGAAGGTGCTCGCCTCCGGTGTCGAAAAACTGCAAGAGCACCGCGCGGTTGGCCTGGTGGCGTCCAAAGAGGGCGGCGCGCTGGCAGGGGTCTTGATGATCGACATGCGCAGCGGGCGCTTTCGGTTTGTCCGCGCCAAGGCCGTGCTTATGGCGACGGGCGGCGGGCCGACGATGTACAAGTACCACACGCCCTCGGGGGACAAGACCATGGACGGCCTGGCGATGGCGCTGCGCGCCGGGCTCAGTCTGCGCGATATGGAGATGGTGCAGTTCCACCCAACCGGATTGCTGGCGGGCGAGCACACGCGCATGACCGGCACCGTGCTTGAGGAAGGGTTGCGCGGCGCAGGCGGCCATCTTGTCAACCATGCCGACCAGCGCTTTATGTTCGACTATGACCAGAACGGAGAGCGCGCGACCCGCGATGTGGTCAGCCGCGGCATCTATGCCGAGATGCGCAAGAACAA
>CAYWNJ010000113.1:0-6938 GCA_964459535.1 uncultured Rhodobacterales bacterium | reverse complement strand
GCCGCCCGTCAAACCGTAGGTTTGCCTTCGGCAAAACGGGGCGGTCGGCGCGTCGCCATCCTACGGATGGCTGGGAGCTAAGCGGATACAGGGTCAAAATTCGGCCATCAGGCGAAAAATCAACCCATGATAGAGATCCGCTTTATTCGGCAAAGTCTCGAAAAATTGTTTGCGGGCGCGCCGAAAACCTCGCATGATCCGCGCAACATGAGAAAACAAAACGCACACGCGGGATAACGCGGGGCGCTTGGGAGGAAGATTTTGACGACGATGCCTGCTGGCGCGGATGGGCTGTGCTCTATTCCAGCGCTTCTTCGCCGAAATGCCGTAGCCTTTAAGGGCAAGGCCGCCTATCGCGAGAAAGAGTTTGGGATCTGGCAAAGCTGGACCTGGGACGAAACCCTAGCCGAAATCGAAGCCTTGGCCCTTGGGCTGATCGACCTGGGGCTAGAGCCTGGCCAGCATGTCGCGATTATCGGGCGCAACCGGCCTTACCTCTATTGGTCAATGGTCTCGGTCCAGATGGCGGGCGGCGTGCCTGTGCCGCTTTACCAAGACGCGGTGGCCGAAGAGATGGCCTATGTGCTTGAGCATTGCGGCGCCAAGATTGTCATTGCGGGAGACCAAGAGCAGGTGGATAAGGTGATCGAGATCCAAGATCGCCTGCCTGAGTTCGAGCAGATGCTCTATCTCGACCCGCGGGGGCTGCGCAAATACGATCATGCCAAACTGCACGCCTTTAGCGCCGTCCAAGAGCAAGGCCGCACCGCCCGCGCCACGCTTGGCGAAACGCTCGCGCAGCGCGAGGCCGCGCTGGACCTCGAGAGCACCTGCGTGATGCTTTATACCTCGGGCACGACGGGCAAGCCCAAGGGCGTGGTCCTGTCGAACCGCAACGTGATCGAGACCTCCAAGAATTCGTCCGAATTCGACACGCTGCGCGCCGAGGATGAGATCCTCGCCTATCTGCCGATGGCATGGGTCGGGGATTTTATCTTCTCCGTTGGTCAAGCCTATTGGACGGGCTTCTGCACCAATTGCCCCGAAAGCGCGGATACGATGCATACCGATCTGCGCGAGATTGGGCCGACCTACTATTTCGCCCCGCCGCGCGTTTTCGAAACCCAGCTGACCCAAGTGATGATCCGCATGGAGGATGCCAGCCGTCTCAAGCAGCGCATGTTCCACTACTTCATGGACCACGCACGCACGGTTGGGCCTAAGCTGCTGGATGATGAGCCGGTGAGCTTTGGCGACCGGCTGAAATATGGCTTGGGCAATCTGATGGTGTATGGCCCGCTTAAGAACACGCTGGGCTTTAGCCGGGTGCGTGTCGGCTATACGGCGGGCGAGGCGATTGGACCCGAGATTTTCGACTTTTACCGCTCGCTTGGGATCAACCTAAAGCAGCTTTATGGTCAGACCGAAGCGACGGTCTTTATCACCGCGCAGCCCGATGGGCAGGTGCGCTCGGACACCGTGGGGGTCGCCTCGCCGGGGGTTGAGCTGAAGATTGGGGAAAGCGGCGAGGTGTTCTATCGCTCGCCGGGTGTGTTTGTTGAGTATTACAAGAACCCCGAAAGCACCGCCGGGACCAAGGACAGCGAGGGCTGGGTTGCGACGGGTGATGCGGGCTTTATCGAGGAGGGCTCGGGTCATCTGCGCATCATCGACCGGGCTAAGGATGTGGGCAAAACCGCCTCGGGGGCGATGTTCGCACCGAAATATGTGGAGAATAAGCTTAAGTTCTATCCCAACATTCTCGAGGCTGTGGTCTTTGGCAACGGACGGGCGGAATGCACGGCGTTCATCAATATCGACCTCACGGCGGTGGGGAATTGGGCCGAGCGGAACAATATCGCTTATGCGTCGTATCAAGAGCTTGCGGGGCATCCGCAGGTGCTTGACGCGATCAAGGGTCATGTCGAGGCGGTGAATGCCTCGGTTGCGGCGGATGAGATGCTCTCGGGCTGTCAGGTTCACCGCTTTGTGGTGCTGCACAAAGAGCTGGACGCCGATGACGGAGAGCTGACCCGCACCCGCAAAGTCCGCCGCCGGATCATCGAGGAGAAATACGCCGACATCATCGCAGCGCTTTACGAGGGCGCGGGCGAGGTCTCGACAACGACTGAGGTGACCTATGAGGACGGGCGCAAGGGGTCGATCTCGGCTACGCTGACGATTGTGGATGCGGCGGTGCAGAGCGGTGCGGCTCGGATGGCAGCGGAATGAGAAAGCTATTTTCGGCTATGTCCTATCCGGCGGTAGCCGTCGCTGCGATGACATTGAGCACGCTGGGTCTGGGTGCAAACGCACAGCCTGGGGATGTGGAAGCGGAGTTTGTAAAGCGTTGTCTGCGGCCATTGATGGAGGACAAGCCTCCCCACCTTGATGGCTTATTCCGGCGCGAAACCGTCCCGCATGAGGTTGCCAAAAGTTTAAGGGCAAGCGGGGTGAGAGTGCCTTCCGTTTGGGATGACTATAAAGCGGGGACCTTTCTGCGGTTGAGTTGGGATCCTTCGGAGAATTCAGTTGCGCGATGTCAGCTACACTATTCAACGCGCGCTATCGCTCCGCAGCCGCAAAACGTATTTTCGATGTCCGGCGGAAAGTGGTGTAAGGTAGAAATCCCAAACGATTCGAACAGTAACGCCTTTCAATTGCGGGTGTCAGACGAAGATCAATCCACTGTTCTGGTTCTGTTTATCGAGGTCGATGATGATCCTTTCTCGTCGATCCACGCCTCTAAATCTATTGCTGGCCCGTGCGGGGATGAATGATCTTGAGATCTTACATATGCAACGGGAAAACTGCCTCACGGGGTGAGGGCTGTGTGAAAAACGAAGAGTTCGATTATGCTTGACGAAACCGAAGGATACACCACCGCAGATGGCCGCAAGATTGGCGGAGTGGTGATGGAGATGAAGAACATTACTCTGCGCTTTGGCGGGGTGGTGGCGATCAAGGATATCTCCTTTGACATTCGCGAGGGCGAGATCCGGGCGATCATTGGGCCGAACGGGGCGGGTAAATCCTCGATGCTTAATGTCATCTCGGGCTTTTACATCCCGCAAGAAGGGCAGGTCTTTTACAAAGGTGCGCCCCGTCCGGCGATGAAACCCTATCAGGTTGCGCGGCAGGGGATTGCGCGGACCTTTCAGAACATCGCGCTTTTTGAAGGGATGAGCGTGCTGGATAACGTCATGACCGGGCGCTTGACCCATATGCGGCAGGGGCTTTGGACCCAAGCGTTTTGGCGGGGGCCGGCGGAGGCCGAGGAGACCGCGAACCGGGAAGTAGCGGAAAAGATCATTGATTTCCTTGAGATCCAGCATATTCGCAAAACCCCCGTTGCGCGGCTGCCCTATGGGCTGAAAAAGCGGGTCGAGCTGGCGCGGGCGCTGGCGGCGGAACCGTCGCTACTGCTGCTCGATGAGCCGATGGCGGGCATGAATGTCGAAGAGAAAGAGGACATGTCCCGCTTCATCCTCGATGTGAATGACGAATTTGGCACCACGATTGCGTTGATCGAGCACGATATGGGCGTGGTCATGGATCTCTCGGACCGAGTGGTGGTGATGGATTATGGGCAAAAGATTGGGGACGGCACGCCGGATGAGGTACGTTCGAACCAAGCGGTGATTGACGCCTATTTGGGGGTGAGCCATGACTAAACAGGGATTTGGTCCTAAGGGGCGCCGCGTCAGCGCTCTGACGTTGCCGCAAAGCAAGAAGGAGATGGCCGATGCCTGAACAACTCGTCTTTGCTATGGAGGTTTTCCTCAATGGGCTGATGGCTGGGGTACTTTATGCCTTGGTCGCCTTGGGATTTGTGCTGATCTACAAAGCGTCGGGGATCTTTAATTATGCGCAAGGGGTGATGGCACTTTTTGCCGCCATGACCTTGGTTGGCATCCAAAAGGGGCAAGTGCCGTTTGCGCATTTGATCAATGCGATCTTTGGCTCGGACGTGCATTACTTTGGCTGGTCGGTGAACTCGGTCGTTGCGATTTGCTTTACGGTTGTGGTGATGATCCTGCTGGCTTGGCTGGTGCAGCGGGTGATCTTTAAGCATCTTGTTGGGCAAGAACCGATCTTGCTGTTCATGGCGACGATTGGGCTGGCCTATTTCCTCGAAGGGTTCGCGGATCTGATGTGGAATTCCGAAATCAAGACGCTGAATGTGTGCTTGGCCGGGGAGTTATGCTTGCCGCAAGGGATTAATATCGCGATTGATGAGGCGACCTTTGCGATTTTCGATTACGGGTTCTTTATCGATAATCTCGATATAACGGCGACGATTGTGGCGGTGCTGCTCGTGGCCTCGCTGATCGCATTTAGTCAGTACACCAAGCAAGGTCGCGCAATGCGGGCGGTGGCGGATGATCATCAGGCAGCGCTGAGCGTTGGGGTTTCGCTGAACTTTATTTGGGTTTTGGTTTGGTCGGTCGCCGGGTTCGTTGCGCTGGTTGCGGGGATCATGTGGGGCGCGAAATCGGGGGTTCAGTTTTCGCTTTCGTTGATCGCTTTGAAGGCTTTGCCGGTGTTGATGCTGGGCGGGTTTACCTCGATCCCGGGCGCAATTGTTGGCGGGCTGATTATTGGTGTGGGAGAAAAGCTCTTTGAGTTTTTCATGTCGAGCGATGCGCTGGCAGGGAACCTTTTTGGCTTTACCATCAGTGCGACCGAGAATTGGTTTGCCTATGTGCTGGCTTTGATCTTTTTGGTGTTTCGTCCGCAGGGGCTTTTTGGGGAGAAGATCATTGAGCGGGTTTGAGCCGTGCGCAAGGGGGGCCAGCCCCCCGGCCTTACGGCCTCCCCCCGGGATATTTTGGGCAAGAGGAAGAGCGGGTTATTCGGTGAGGCCTCTGAATGCTGTGACTGTGAGCGCTGCGAGCAGGGTTATGGAGAGGGTTAAGCCCAAAGACAAATCTCCGGTGATCCAGGTCGCAAGTGCCGTGATGAGGCCGAAGATGAGGCAAAGCGCTCCGGCCAGTACCGTTAGGTTGGGGCGTGGCGCTTTGTGTCGGGCGGCGGGTTCAGGCGCGCCGCTATTGTCAGCGTCTGGGATCGCCTCAAGCAGTCGGCGCCGGGCGGCAGCGTATTCGGCGGGGCTGATCTCGCCTCGGCGTCTGGCGGCATCGAGCTGTCTGATATCGTTAAGAACCGCTGTCATGTCATCCCCTCGCACATCCCGCGCGCAAGCTGCGCTTGGAATGGGGCAGAAATGGGGCAATCGCGGGTTTTCTGCGGTAGTGGTTAACATGCGCGCGCGCGTGGAAGGGAGTGTCTGATGTTTTATCGTGAGGCTGGAGATTTTAGCACGACCTATCCTCAGGATAGCCAGACCTTTCCGATTAGGTTTGATCGGTATCGGTATTACTTTGTGCTCTTTGTGGCGGTGGTCGTGCTGCCCTTCCTCGTGAACGATTATTGGGTCAATGCAATCCTTGTGCCGTTTTTGATTTATTCGATAGCAGCGATTGGGTTGAATATTCTGACCGGGTATTGCGGGCAAGTCTCGTTGGGTACGGGCGGCTTTATGGCCGTGGGGGCTTATGCTTGTTATAAGTTGATGACCGCCTTTCCTGACGTGTCGATCCTGGTCCATATCCTTTTGGCGGGCGGGATTACGGCAGCGGTGGGGACCGCATTTGGCTTGCCCTCCTTGCGGATCAAGGGGTTTTATCTGGCGGTCGCGACACTGGCGGCGCAGTTCTTTTTGGTTTGGCTTTTTAACAAGGTCGCGTGGTTTTATAACTATTCCGCCTCGGGCCAAATCACAGCGCCAGAGCGCACGGTGGCTGGTGTTGCCGTGACTGGCCCGTCGGTAGAGCCTTGGGCAGCGTATTTGGTCTGTCTGCTCTTTGTGATCTTCAGCGGCATTGTGGCGCGCAATCTCACGCGCGGCTCGATTGGGCGCGAGTGGATGGCGATCCGCGATATGGATATCGCGGCGGAGATTATCGGGGTTAATCCGCTGAAGGCGAAGCTGACCGCTTTCGCGGTATCTTCGTTCTTTGTAGGGCTCTCGGGCGCGCTGTTCTTTGCGGTCTATTTGGGCGCGGTTGAGGTGGGTGAGGTCTTTGGCATCCAAAAGTCCTTTATCGTGCTCTTTATGATCATCATTGGCGGGCTTGGCTCGATCTTTGGCTCTTTTGCCGGGGCGGCGTTCTTGGTGGTGCTGCCGGTCGTGCTTAAGCTGGTGGGCGTCGATCTGCTGAGCTGGCCGACGGATATCGTGGCGCATTTTCAGCTGGTGATCGTGGGCGGTTTGATTGTTATGTTCCTGATATTAGAGCCGCATGGGCTGGCCCAGCTCTGGCGGATCGCGAAGGAGAAGTTACGGCTTTGGCCGTTCCCGCATTAAGGGCGCATCGCGCGCCTTTGCAGGGGCCATTCGGTCCCAAAACGACATCGGATAAACCAAGGGAGGATATGACCCGATGAAAAACCTAGCAACCTACACGGTGGCGGCGGTTATGGCCGCAGCGCCGGCGATGGCGGACCTCGTCTTTCCATCGCTCAGCTATCGCACCGGACCCTACGCGGCGGGGGGCATCCCCTTTGCGGATGGCTATGCCGACTATCTGACTTTGCTCAATGAGCGGGATGGCGGCATTGGCGGCGTTCCAACGCGGCTGGTTGAGTGCGAGACCGGCTATAACACTGAGAAAGGCGTTGAATGCTACGAGTCGACCAAGGGCGAAGGCGCGCTGGTCTATCAGCCGCTTTCCACCGGGATTACCTATCAGCTGATCCCCAAAGCGACGGCGGATAATATTCCGATCCACTCGATGGGGTATGGTCGGACCTCGGCCAAGAACGGCAACGTCTTTAGCCACGTTTTTAACTATCCTGCGAACTATTGGGATGGGGCCTCGGGCGCGGTGAACTATCTGCTGGAAAGCAATGGCGGCGATATCAGCGGCAAGAAG
>CAYWNJ010000112.1:0-6948 GCA_964459535.1 uncultured Rhodobacterales bacterium | reverse complement strand
CATGAAAAAGGAGAGCGCGAGTTCGCGCTCTCCATGCGTCTGACCTGACTGAGAGCGCTTTGCCCCTAGGCCTTTATCTAAGATAGGTTCGGGAAATAATCTTCCAAATCGCCCTCGCGCCGGACATCTGCGGTGCAGCAATGAAGACCGCCGCCAAAGGCATAGGCGTCGCGCAGATCAACCTCAACGACTTCCATCCCCAGCTTGTCCATTTGCTCGGCCTGGTAAACCTCTGATTTCTCAACGCAGACAGTCTTGGGGTCGAGCACCAGAACATTCATGCTCAACCAGACCGACGAATAGCAAAGCGGAGGAGGGGCGTTATGCGCCGGTAGCGCGCTGTCCACGATCTCCCAGCCATTTTGCTCGAACATCACGCGTTGATCCTCGGGCAGGCGTCTTTGCGGGTTGTTGAGAATCAGACCCGGGCGCAGCGGCGTAAAGGTTGCGTCAATGTGGATCGGATAGGGATCCCCCGGGAAGTTCACCGTATGAACGCGATGCTCTGGAAAGTGGCGCCGCAGCCATTCGATGCCCTTTAGGTTCGTCGTAAACCCGTGCTGCACAACGAGATCACGACCGAATCGCAAAACATCTGCGGCGTCAAAGAGCGGCTCTTCTTCGGTGGTGACAAAGAATTTTTCAGCGGCCCATTCAAGTCGCTTCGCCTCCCCAATCTTATCGCTCAAGTAGTCGGGGTGATAATCTGCATCCGTAAGACGCGGTTTGGGTGCCGCTTCGTGCCGGAAATTCGGGTCTTCGTCCCAATAGCGCTGCATAAGCGGGCGATAGTTGAGATATTCAAACCAGCGGCAACGATACGACATTGTCGCTTCGAGGATTTCCGAGCCAACGGTCAACAAAACGTCGCGCGGGGGCATACAGCCAAACTGACTGTCGGTATGGAAATCCGGTGTTGTAACGGCCTGCGCATGATCAATCGGCGTCGGGCGGTCAACCGTAATGCCGCGCGCCTCGAGCTGAGCTGCAAACCCATCCAAAAGTGCGTTTGCCCGATCAATTGTCTCTTGCGGGCGGCGGCCCCATTGACCGCGCATGTCGCTGTCCTCGGGCACTTTTGCATCAAGCGCGGGTTCGGCGGGGGGGATATGACAATCATCCGCACGGCCCACGATCACATGTTTCAGCGGGTCCCATTCATTCCAACTGTTAACAATAGTTGCCATGTCTTACCTCCAACGGATTAAGCCAATGATTGCCGAGGCGGCGTAGAACCCCTGTAGCGCCAAGAAGGCCCAGCGCTGGTCAATCACACCCCAAGCGGCGAAAAGCAGGGCTGAGATCAACAGCAGCGAAAAGCCCAGCCGTTCATACCCTGTATTGCTCGCGATCAAGAGCGCGTAGGCCATCGCGGTGAGGCTGCCAAGCCACTCAAATACAGTCACAAGCGTTTCATTTGTCATAGGTGCCAAGTGCCGGTTGCTCTGCGTTCAATCAAGCTTGAACGCGGCACTCTTTGAAAGATTGCGACGCAATTTCTAGTGTTAAATCCTCGCTTGGCCGCTTGCAAAAGATAGACAATGCTCTGATAGCGTGGCACAGCGCTCACAAGAATGACATTGGGGATCCAGGGATGAACATATTGCGCCGCGTTCTCTACAAAGGCCGCAAATTCTATGATGATGATTTTGATTGGAATAATTACACCGCTGACAGCTATGCGCGGCGCCTAAAGGGGGACATAGAGGCGCATTACGAGACTGCTATTGATGTCGCGGCAACCAAGGTGGACCGGGTTGCGGGCCATGTCGATTTCCAATCCGTTCAGGTACATCCCAACGTGCAGCTGATCATGAACACGGTTGCGCGTCTTGCCCCAACGAGCGTGCATGAGGTTGGCTGCGGCGGCGGAGATCATATCGCGAATGTCAAAAGGTTGTTCCCAGATATCATCGCTACAGGCGGGGACCGCTCAGAAAACCAATTGCGCTTTGCTCTTGAACGCCACCCGGACCTGGCTAAGGGCTTTGGGGTTCAAGATATTACCATGCCATTCTCTCAGCTTTGGCCGCGGGCCGAGCTTGTCTATAGCCAAGCGGTGGTCATGCATATTCATACCGCCGTTAGCCATTTCGTAGCTCTTACGAACATGGTGCGGATGGCGCAGAAATACGTATTGCTCGTCGAAAATCTACAGGCCCATAACTTTGTGAGTGACCTGCGCGCGCTTTATGAAGGCGGCCAGTTGGATTGGGAAACGATGAATATCTATGCCGTTGATGGCCGTGAGGGGGCGCGCGCAATATTGCTGTCCCGTGAAGCGCTGGATCTTCCAGTTATTCACAGTGATGCGGAAATACGTGCAGGCCAAAAAGCATCAGCGCGGCGGCTAAAACGGGCGGATCAGGATAGTGCAACCGGTACCTTTGGTTTTGCCGCAGCGAAGGCCGCGCCACCGCGTTAAACGATGGCGCGCGCCGTCTGGCTCTACCCGCGTGCGGCTTTGGCGACCTCTGCGGCAAAGTCTTCTTTTTCGACTTCAATGCCTTCGCCGACCTCAAGCCGGGCAAATCCGGTGATCGTCGCACCGGCCTCTTTTGCGGCGGCCTCGACCGTTAAGTCTGGATTGACGACAAACTGTTGGTTAAGAAGCGTCACCTCTGACATGAATTTTTTCATGCGTCCGATGATCATTTTCTCAATGACCGCTTCGGGCTTGCCGCTTTCGCGGGCAATATCCATCTGAATTTGTTTTTCTTTTTCCACGACCGCTGCGTCGAGATCGGCCTCGTTCAAGGCTGCCGGATTAACCGCTGCGATATGCATGGCGACCTGCTTGCCAAAGGCGACGTCGCCGCCGTCCATTGCAACCAAAACGCCGATCTTGCCCATGTCTGGCGCTGCTGCGTTATGCACATAAGAGGCGACAACGCTGCCCTCGACGCTGGCCATGCGGCGCAGTGTCATATTCTCACCAATGGTCGCGATCTTGTCGGTCAAAACGTCCTGTACAGATTTGCCATCTATTTCAGCGGCCAAAAGCGCCGCAACATTGTCCGCACCCATCGCGGCTTGCGCGATACCGGCAACCATGGTTTGGAACTCGGCGTTTTTGCCGACGAAATCGGTTTCCGAGTTCACCTCGACCGCAACGCCTTTACCGCCTTCGACCGCGACGGCGACCAAGCCTTCGGCGGCGGTGCGGCCTGATTTTTTGGCGGCTTTCGCAAGGCCTTTGGTGCGCAGCCAGTCGACCGCTGCTTCCATATCGCCGCCCGATTCCGTTAATGCTTTTTTCGCATCCATCATGCCTGCGCCGGTGCTATCGCGCAGTTCTTTGACCATTGCTGCAGTGATTGCCATTAGGGCTCTCCTCAAATTGGGGGACCAGCGATACTTGTGATCGCTGGATGCGTCAGATTGGTGACAAAATGTCTGATTTAGCTTTCTGTAGCCTCAGCTTTAGCCTCAGCCGCAGTGCTCTCAGCAGCTTCGGGCGCTTCGGCGATGGCCTCTTCTTCCATGCCCTCTTCGAGCGCGCCGAGATCCACGCCTGCGGCGCCGAGCTGTGCGCTCATACCGTCAAGCGCGGCGCGCGCGGCCAGATCACAGTAAAGCGCGATGGCGCGGGCGGCGTCATCATTGCCTGGAATGATGTAATCCACCCCATCGGGAGAGCAGTTGGTATCCACAATCGCAACAACAGGAATGCCGAGCTTGTTAGCCTCTGCGACCGCAAGCGCTTCTTTCTTAACGTCGACGACAAAGAGAAGGTCAGGACGGCCGCCCATTTCGCGAATCCCGCCCAGGGAGGCTTGCAGCTTGCCCTGATCGCGCTCCATGCCGAGCCGTTCTTTTTTTGTCAGCCCCTCAAAGCCCAGTGCGGCTTGCTCATCAATTTCGCGCAGGCGACCGATGGATTGCGAAACGGTCTGCCAATTGGTGAGCGTGCCGCCCAGCCAACGGTGATTCATGAAATACTGCGCGCATTTCTCCGCGGCTTCCGCAATCGGTTGCTGGGCTTGGCGCTTTGTGCCCACAAATAGGATTGAGCCACCCTTTGCGACGGTATCGCGCACAGCTTGCAGCGCGGCATCAAGCATCGGGACGGTTTGGGTCAGGTCCATGATGTGGATGCCATTCCGTGCGCCATAGATGAACGGCGACATGCGCGGGTTCCAACGTTGGGTTTGGTGGCCAAAATGAACGCCAGCTTCGAGTAGCTGACGCATAGAGAACTCAGGAAGAGCCATGTTATACGTCCTTTTCCGGTTTGCGCCTTGGCAGAGAGACGGCCTATGTCAGACCAACCGGTGGACGGTTAGGGATGTCTCCCCCAACGCGCCCCAAACTCCGCCTGCGGATTTGAAGTAGGCGCGCGTTACGGTATCCAGTTTAGGATGTCAACAGCTGCTAATCCTCCGTCGAGATCATTACGAGTTCTCCGAGGGATTCCATGTCTCGAATTGTCCCGATGATCTCGGTCATCGCGGCCTCCGCGGCATTTTCTTCGGGGGTTTCCATCTGTGTTAGCTCGTCTCGGAGCTGATCGGCGATGCGCCCGGACATATTGTCCAAGATGAAGTCTGCCGAGGCTTGTAGCCCCATCGGCTCGGCGCCAGCGAGGGCCAGCAGCAATCTGTCCTGATCAATCTCCCGCACAATACGGGGCACATCGCGCGGTGCAATCCGTTCGGGGATGTTGCCGAAGGTAAAGATCGCCTTGCGCACGGCGGTGGCAAAACCTTGATCGCTTTCCTCTAGCCCGGCGAGCATATCATCGCGCGTGCCCGAGGTGCTGGAATTGAGGATCGCCCCCACCCGCTCGACTGGGTTTGCCTCAAACGCAGGAACCGGGCGCGCGTCGATTTGCATCGCAAGAGAAAGGCCTATGCGGTCAACTGCCTCAGGCGTCACCGCGCCGGTTTGCGAAACCGCATAGGTGATCTGGCGCGCGCGGGGTCCTGGCAACTTGCCCAGCAAATCCGCCGCCTTTTTCACCGGTAGTTTTGAGAGCATGACGGCGGCAACCTCGGTTGCTTCGGCGTCCAAAATTGGGATCAGATCTTCGACCGGAAGCTCTTGTACGCGCTGCCACGGATCCCCTGATTGCCGCACGCCAGCCTCTTTGCGCAGGCGATCCGCCGTGCGCGCGCTGATTTTTCCATCAAGTGCGGTCAGTGCTCCGGCCATGCCGCCTGGAAAGCTGAGGCCAACACGTTCCACCTCTTCGACGAATTCGGAGACGATGGCCGACAGCGTGTCATTGTCAATCATGCGCATCTGACCCATGGCCTTGGTCAAATGAGCCTGCAGATCTTCGGGCAAATCCTCAAGCGGGATATCCGCCCCTTCGTTCAACAAAAGCCGCACGACAACAGCGGCTTTGGCTTGGCGCGATAGCCGCACTGTGGGCACGGTTATCGCAGGGGGCGCGCCATCGAGCATGGGAAGCTCGGGCGCGCCCATAGGCACAAGGTTTGTCATCATCCCGCCTCAACTGGGTTTTTCCCATGTTTTGGCAGAGCTTGATGAAAAAAACCTCAATATCAGTAATTATATGTGGTCCCGCTTTCGATGGCGCTGCGCAAAGACGTTTCGGCCCAAGTGCCCTTGCCACCGCGCGCTTGAATTTGGCGCAACTGCTGAAGGGCGGCCACCATATCGCCTTGCTCGACCAGACCTTGGCCCATGTAAGAGCGGGCGAGGATATTGTCGGGATTGGCCGTGATCGCACGCTCATAAAAGACCATGGCGGCGGTGATGTTGCCCAGCTTGCGCTCGGTAAAGCCACGATAGGTCAACACGCGGTCGGCATTCTGATCGGGCATTTGATCCAAAACCTCGCGCGCCGCGTCATAGCGGCCTGCATAGGCAAGCTCGCGCACGGCACCATAAAGCGTATCCTCATCAAGATAGCTGGAGCGGTCCGGGCGCACGCATCTGCGGATTTCGGCGTCCCATACCCCATTTACCCGCTCGGAAAAACGCACGTATTTTCCCTGCTCCGGGTCCCATTGGCGCCTTTTAAAGCAGTTTTTGGTGGTTTCAGAGGCTTTGGGCGGCGTCGAGCCACCACCTCCGCCCGCAGCGAAGGCAGGGGGTGTCAAAAGCGTCAAGGGGAGGGTGGCTGCTACGGCAAGTGTGAATAAGCGCATCGAAGAGTTCCTGTCAGTTGTACAAGCGTTGATATAGAAAGAACGCGCAGCTGCCAAAAAAAATGCGGTCACGTCCTTGTGAGGGTTTGCAACGCTAGACGCGCTCGATGATGTAGGTCTGCACGGGCCCATCCAGAACGCTTTCGATCAGCCTATGCCCGGTCTCGGCGCAGAAATGGGGCATGTCCACAACAGCCGCGGGATCATCGGCGTAAACGCGCAGCCGCTGGCCGGGGGAAAGCGCTTGCAATCGCTTGCGCACCTTGAGGACCGGCAGCGGGCACAAGAGCCCCGTTGCGTCGAGTTCGATGTCATCCATAGCGCTGCACATAGGTTTGATGTTTCAGACTGTCCACAGGCTTGTGATCCCTTAAGGGGGTGACGCGATGCGGCGGGCACGCTACCCGTGGGCGCATGTTTGGGATTGATATCATCGATGCGGGCCTGCTGCCGGCGATGTTTGTGGCCTTGCTCGCCGGGGGGTTGAGCTTTCTGAGCCCTTGCGTTCTGCCGATTGTGCCGCCTTATCTGGCCTATATGAGTGGGATCAGCCTGAACGAATTGACCGATCAAACCGCCGCCCGGCGCAAAGCGACCATCGCCGCGCTCTTTTTTGTTCTGGGGCTGTCGACGGTCTTTATTCTGCTGGGCTTTACCGCCTCGGCCTTTGGCGCGTTCTTTTTGCGCAACCAAATGCTCTTTGCGCAGATTGCGGGCGGAGTGGTGGTTATCTTTGGGCTGCACTTCCTGGGCGTGTTTCGCATCCCCATTTTGGATCAAGAGGCGCGGCTAGATGCTGGGGACCAAGGTGGGTCGGCCGTTGGGGCTT
>CAYWNJ010000111.1:0-6977 GCA_964459535.1 uncultured Rhodobacterales bacterium | reverse complement strand
TTCAATCGTGACACGTTCCATCTGGCGTGTGACCAGAACCAATTCGCCAATCCGAGGGACGATCAGATGCGTGGGCGCGAAATAACCCCAATGGTCCAGCCCGATCAGGTAAAAGACGCTTTCAGGTTGAGAGAGGACGGCGATGTCCAGATCGCGTGCGGCCATTTCCGCGCGCACGGCCGTCAGGCGGTTGACAAGCTCATTGTCCGAAAACGGGTTGCTATGCATGGTTCAGGCCTCTCTCAATTTCGAACAGTTGTGTAAAAAACGGTGGCGGTCGCGGGCATGGGTGACGGCCCCCTTGTTGATCGTGGCGACCAACAGCGTTTCGTCCCGCCCCGCAACAGCCGCCGTGGAACCGTCCGGGGCCACAATCCGGCTTCCGCCAAGATAGTCATGGCTCAATTCACGCCCGCAGTGGTTGGCGTAGGCGACCCAAAGCCCGTTCTCAAACGCCCGAGTCGGCACCACGCACTCAGCGACTGCTGGCCAGGCGTCCACAAGCGCTGTTGGGGCGATCAAAAGATCGGCACCCGCCAATGCTGCTGCGCGCGCAGTTTCTGGGAATTCAATCTCGTAACAAATGGCCACAGCGACGCGAACGCCCGCTAGCTCGAACAATGTCTGCGTTTCGCCATTGGCAAAACTGGCTTCCTCGAAACTGCCGGAGGATGCAAGGCGCTTTCGGTGGTTGGCCAAGAGCGCGCCATTCGCACCGACAACGGCAGCAGAATTGAAGGTTGGCCCTGCCGCCTCTGGATAGCCGTAGGCGATTGCACATCTGTGGTTTTTGGCTAGGTCTTTGACAGCCTGAAAGTACTGACCCTCAGCCGGTTCCCCAAGGTCACGGTGATCCGCCTCAATGTGATAGCCGGTTGCGAACAACTCTGGGCAAACGACGAGATCGAGCGCCTGTCCTTCGAGCACGCGATCTAGGCGCATCAACCGCTCTTCCAGGCCGAGACCACCGGTTGCCGCCTGAAACACACCGAGTTTCATGCAGAAATGACCGTGCCTGCCGCGCCCATCGTCGAAAGAACGTGGGTTGCAATGGCCGTATCTTGCGCGCCGGTCCCCGTGAGGTCGGCGACGGTCACGTCGCTTTCAAAGCTGCGGCCCGGGTGTACGCCTGTGATGACGTCACCCAGTTCGGGCGTGTCTTTGAGCGCAAAGCCCGCCGCGCGGATCGCCTCCAGCTCTCCCGAGACCTCGCACTGGCTGAGCCGGTCGGCGACATAGAGATTGGCGGCGGTCAATGCCTTTGGATCGATCTCGTTCTTCCCTGCCTGATCCGATCCCATGGCGGTGATGTGCAGGCCTGGGTGCAACCAGTCGGTCATAAGAACCGGCGCGCGCGCGGGTGTCGTCGTGACGACCAGTTGCGACTGCTGAACGAGCGTTTCGGCGTCGGTCGTCACTTCCGCCTCGACCCCCAGAGACGCTGCAAGATCAGCGGCGCAGGCCGCGGCCTTGGTTGCGTCCCGCCCATGCACAAGCACCCGCTGGAATGGACGGACCAAATGCGCCGCCTGCATTTGCAGCCGCGCCTGAACGCCAGTTCCGATCACGCCCGCCGTGGTGACCTCGCTTGGGGCCAGATGCCGCGCCGCGACCGCGCCAGCTGCGGCCGTACGAATGTCGGTCAGGTAGCCATTGTCCAGGAACACCGCCTCCACCAAACCGGTCTTGGCCGAGAACAGGATCATTAAGCCGTTAAGGCTGGGCAGGCCTAGCTTTGGGTTATCGAAGAACCCGGGCGAGACCTTGATGGCGAAGCCGTCAAAGCCCGGGATATAGGCGGTCTTTACGTCAACTTCGCCGTTTGCCTCGGGCAAGTCCATCGACAATATCGGCGGCATCACCACCGTGCCGGATGCCAGAGCCGCGAAGGCGCGTTCGATGACGTCAATTGTCGTCAGATCAAGCGTCACGACCTTGCGCAACTCGGCCTCGGTTACGATTCGGATGTCATGCGCCATACCGTTTGCCTTTCAGAGTCAGATCACCAAGCACGATATCTTCGCCGCCCATGATCTTGTGGAACATCTGCATATCAAGGTTTCGCCCGGTGATGATCGTGCCGACCGGCCCTGGTGGCCGGGGAAGCTTGCCCGCCAGCGTTGCCGCGATCCCCACGACGCACGCACCTTCCGCCACGATCCGGTCCTCGTAGAACAGCACCTGCATTGCGTCACGGATCTCTTCCTCGGTCACCAGAACCGTTGCGTCGAGATGGTCTCGACAGAGCGGGAAGCTGAGCTTGTTCGCCATTCCGATGCCACCGCCCAGGCTGTCAGCAAGGCTTGGCACTTCCGCGACTTCCACCGGATGCCCAGCGGCGATGGAGGCGTGCATTGCGGCGCCTCTGTCCATCGAGATTCCGATGACCTTCACGTTCGGCTTGATCGACTTGGCGGCCACGGCAACGCCCGCCGCAAGCCCGCCACCTGAGAGCGGCACAAGAATGGTATCAAGGTCAGGCCGCGCCTCGAGCATCTCGAGGCCGATGGTCCCCTGACCCGCGATCACCAATGGGTCATCAAAGGGGGAGATTTCCACCAGCCCTTCGGCGTCAACCAACCTCTGGCTTTCGGCGAGGGCGTCGTCCTGAGAGGTGCCGACGATCGCAACCTCCGCCCCGAGCGCTTTGATCCCGTCCACCTTCGCTTGCGGCACCAGTTCCGACATGCAGATCACCGCCCGTATACCGCGTTTTGCGGCGGCATAGGCGACGCCCCGCCCGTGGTTGCCGGTCGAGCAGCATGTGACGCCCACCGTGCCTTCGGGCAAGCTCATCACCGCGTTATAGGCGCCCCGTAGCTTGAACGCGCCAATCGGCTGCATGTTTTCGAGCTTCAGCAGAAAGTCCTGCCCGCATGACCTGGACATGAACGGCGACGGTACAAAGGGCGTCGCATCCGCCACTCCGCGGATCACCTGCCGTGCAGCAAGGATATCTGCCAGCGAAAACGCCACCGGTCAGTCCGCTGATTTCACGGCGCTGAGGAATTGCTGTGTGCGTTCCTGTTGCGGATTTCCGAACAGGTCTGCAGGCGTGCCCTGTTCCTCGATCTTACCACCATAGAAAAAGCAAACCCTATCCGAGATGTCGGCGGCAAATCCCATCTGGTGCGTCACCATCATGATCGTAAGGTTGTGCTCTTTGACCAGTGTCTTGATCACCTCGGTGACCTCGCCGATCACTTCGGGGTCGAGCGCTGAGGTTACCTCATCGAGCAGCATCACCTTGGGGCGCATGGCCAGCGCACGCGCAATCGCCACGCGCTGTTGTTGCCCACCCGAAAGGCGAGACGGGTGTTGGTCCTTCTTGTCGACTAGGCCTACCATCTCCAGCAGTTCTTCGGAACGTTCGCGCGCCTCCTGCTTCGACATGCCCAATACCTGAACAGGGCCTTCCATACAGTTCTGAAGCGCGGTCATGTGCGGGAACAGGTTGAAGTGTTGAAAACACATGCCAATCGGCTCGCGCGCCTTGCGCAGGTATTTCTCAGAGGCGGGCACGAGCTTTCCATCTTTGTCTTCATGGGTCAGCGGCTGACCATCCACATAGATCACCCCACCCTGAATACGTTCCAGCATCAGCATGCGCAGCACGGTGGTCTTCCCCGATCCAGAAGGACCGATGATCGAGACCATTTCGCCTTGGCCGATGTCCAGGTTCAGGTCGTCCAGCACCGTCAGGTCGCCGTAGCGTTTGGTAACATGCGAAAAGCGCACCATTGGGCGGTCAGCATCATCCAGCAAGGGCGGGTATCTCGAAAGGTCTTCCATCAGGTCAATCCCAGTTTCTTGCGCACCCAAGCCTCAAATGCGCGGATCAGCCCGGCAGAGGGCAATGAAATGGCGAGGAAGATCAGTCCCACCAATGTGTATGGTTCGAGGAAACGATAGTGCTCGGACCCGATGGCATTCGCTGTGTGCATGAGTTCCGCCACCCCGATCACCGACAGCATCGGTGTATCCTTGAATATGCCAACAAGATAATTGCCCATACCTGCCAGAGCGGGAGGCAAAGCTTGCGGAATGATAATCCGGAAATAGGTATCGCGCGTCGACATCGACAGCGATCGGCACGCCTCCAACTGGCCCTTTGGAACCGAGTCGATGCCACCGCGATAGACTTCAGAGAGGTAGGCGGCATAGTGCAGGCCGATGGCGATCATACCGCTGGTCCAGGGGCTGAGGCGGATGCCGAATTGCGGACCAACATAGAAGATGAAGAATATCTGCAGCACCAGCGGCGTGGAGCGGATGAATTCCACAAATTCGCGCACCACGAAGGTCAGCGGGCGATAGGGCGTGCGCTGCGCCAGCGCAAAGATCAGCCCCAGTACAACCGCTATGGCATAGCCAAAGCCTGCCGCCAGGAGCGTGTTACCCGTAGCCACGATTAGGCGTGGCAGGATCTCCCATACAAATTCCCAGCGCCAGTCAAACATCAGTTACGCCTTCCCCATCTTGCGGGCCATCGCGCCCTCAAGCCAGCGCATGAAGGGCGTGATGATGAAGCGGGCGAAGATGTAGTAGACGATCAGCGCTGTGCCAAAGGCCTGTGCGGACAGAAAGGTGGTGCCGTTGATTTGCCGGGACACGAACATCAGGTCCGCGACCGAGATCAGTGCCACCAGCGCTGTCCCCTTCAAAAGCTCGATCAGTAGGTTGCCCCAAGGCGGCAACATGATCACCAGCGCTTGCGGCAGGATGATCCGCCACATTCGCTTCGCAGGTGACATCGACAAGGAATAGGCTGCCTCCCACTGGCCTTTGGGCACGGATTGAATTGCGCCTCGGACCAATTCGGCGCCGTAGGCGCCAAGGTTCATGCCGACAGCCACAAAACCTGCGGTGAATTTCTCTAGCGTGATCCCGAACAGTGGCAGGACGAAGAAAATCCAGTAAAGCTGCACCAGAAGCGAGGTGCCTCGAAATATCTCAATGTAGACGTTGGCAGTGCCGCGAAGAACCACATTTTCCGAGAGCTTCATAAGCCCCGCGACCAGCGCCAGAACGATCGCCACCACTGCGGCCAAAAAGAACTGGGCCGCCGTAATCAGGGTTCCATTGATGAAATCAGAACGATGTTCGGCGAGAAATTCGATGTATGACATTTAGCCCCGCTCCCGCCATCTCGGACAGTTTTGCTGCGCTCCGGACCACGTGCAGCCCGGAGCGCATGTCATGGACAATCAGCGATTGGCGCAAACCCAGGCGGTTTCCACATCACCTGGCAGCTGGTCTTCGGTGTAGCCATACTCCGCGACCGCGGCGAGCATCTCGTCCGAGCCGAGATATTCGGCTTGTGCTGCGTTGAAGCCCTCCAGGAAGTCCGAGTCCTCGGGCCGGAACCCGATCCCAACCCAGTTCAGATACTTCTCTGGCAGCGCAGATGGGTTGGTGACCTCGATTTCTCCGCTGGCTTCCTTAGCGAGATTGAGGGCCGTGAAATAGGTCACAGCACCGGCATCGGCCCGACCTGCGCGGACTGCCGCCAGGATTTCTGTGGGCCCGGGCACCTGCATGACGTTGCCATCCGGCACGCCTTCGTTCTTGGCCGCCTCCACGGTGTTGTATCCTGCGCCGGTGACCATTGTGGCGTCTTTCTCGACCAGATCGGCATAGTTTTCAATGCCCTTGGGATTGCCCGATGCCACGATGAAGGCATCACCGAAGATGCCCATTGGCTCGGCAAAATCGATGTTCTCGCAGCGGCTGTTCAGAATATACATACCGCCTGTGATGACGTCGAAGCGCCCTGCTTTGAGGCCAGGGATTAAGCCGCCCCAGTCTGTCACCACGGGTTCGATATTGTCGTAGCCCATCGCGTTCAGCACCCCTACGGCATGGGTGTTGGCAAAGCCGAGCGGTGCATTGTTTTCACCAGGGTAGGCCCAGGGAATTTCGTTCGCAAACCCAATGCGAATGCTGTCACCGGCGTCAATTCTGTCTTGAAGCGGGCCGGCCACGGCCATGACCGCAGAAGCGGCCAGCGCTGCGCCAGCTCCGAATAGCGTCTTCAAATTGAGCATTTGGTTTTCCTCTCCAGTTGGTCCAGTTTTGTATTGACGCGTCCCGGCGTCTGGACATCTATGTTGTGTACAACACCACGGTGCTTCAGATTCTGTCAAGGATATCGGTTCGATTTGTGGATGTTATCGCGTAGCTCAATCCGATGATCCGCTATGTTGTGCACAATAGGGAGGCAGAGATGCCACTAAATCATGCTCCTTTCTCTAAAGGTGAATACGACCGCAGAATCGCAAAATCGCGCGCTGCCATGGCTAAAGCGGGAATCGATGTGCTGTTCACAACCGATCCTTCAAACCAAGCCTGGCTGACAGGCTACGACGGCTGGTCATTTTATGTCCATCAGGGTGTGATCCTGAGCCTCGATGGCGACCCGATCTGGTGGGGCCGTATGCAGGACACGAATGGCGGGCGCCGAACGGTCTGGATGGAGGATGCGCAGGTTCAGGGGTATTCCGACCATTACGTACAGAACCCAGTCGAACACCCGATGGAGGACCTCGCAAAGCGGCTCCGCGACATGGGGCACGGCAAGGCCCGGATCGGCGTGGAAATGGAAAACTACTACTACTCTGCCAAAGCGCATGCCGTTCTGACGGCTGAATTGCCGGATGCGACGTTTGTCGACGCTACCGCGCTGGTGAACTGGCAGCGCGCCGAAAAATCAGACGAGGAAATCGCCTTTATTCGGAATGCCGCAAAGATCTCGGAGAAGATCGCCACGCTCGCTCTGGAAAGGGCAGAACCGGGCATGAAGAAAAATGAACTGGTCGGCGACATCATGCAGGCCGGTGCCTATGGCGTGGGTGACGCGTGGGGCGACTATCCTGCGATCGTGCCCTTGACCCCTTCGGGTGCTGATGCCGCTGCACCCCACCTGACCTGGAACGGCAACGAGATGAAAGCTGGCGAGGGCACGTTCTTTGAACTTT
>CAYWNJ010000110.1:0-6997 GCA_964459535.1 uncultured Rhodobacterales bacterium | reverse complement strand
GGTGCGATCTCTTGTGGCAAGTGGAGCGGGCGTATCCTTCCTGCCAGATCTTGTGTATCGCCCATGGTCATTGGAGGGTGATCGCATAGACAGTCGTGATGTTTCGATCAGACTACCGGTCATTCAAGTGGGATTGGTTTGGCGACGCGGCGCCAATGTCTCCAACGCCACGCGGATGTTCCTGTCCGTGGCACAGAGTTTCCATGCGCCAAGATTAAGATAATTCGGAAATTCCGATATCATAGCCCAAGAATTTGAATTTGCCTAAATTGAAATTCCTCTACATAGTTTTGCAGAATCAATCATAAACAGCAAAATTCGGGGGTAATACTGTGAAAGGTATATTGAATTCGACGGTCGCCGCCTGTGTGGTCACGACATTTATGGTTCAGCCGGTGGCAGCAACTATGGTGACCGAGCTTGGCGAAAGTGAAGGCCAGCTCAATATTGTGGCGTGGCCAGGTTATATTGAGCGTGGCGAGACAGTAGAGAGTTTTGACTGGGTCACCGGGTTTGAAGAAGCAACCGGCTGCATGGTCAACGTCAAAACCGCCAACACCTCTGACGAAATGGTTGCGCTGATGAACGAAGGCGGCTTTGACCTCGTAACAGCGTCAGGTGATGCATCCTTGCGTATGGTGGCGGGAAATCGTGTCCAGCCGATTAATACCTCACTCATTCCAAGCTGGGACACGATAGATGATCGCCTGAAGGAAGCGCCTTGGCACTTTGTTGACGGTACACATTACGGCACGCCCTATATGTGGGGCCCGAATATCTTGATGTACAACACAGAGATTTTCAACGACAGCCCTCCAACGTCCTGGAATGTGGTTTTCGAAGAGATGACGTTGCCGGACGGGCAAAGCAACAAAGGCCGTGTCCAGGCCTATGATGGACCAATCCACATTGCGGATGCCGCGCTCTATCTAATGACGCACCAGCCTGAACTGGGTATCGAATCTCCCTATGAGCTTAACCAGGATCAATATAACGCTGCGCTCGACCTGCTGCGCGTGCAACGGACCTTGGTAAGCCGTTATTGGCATGATGCGTTCATTCAGATTGATGACTTCAAGAATGAAGGCATGGCCGCGTCCGGTTCATGGCCCTTCCAGCGCAACTTGCTGCAAGGCGATGACGTACCGATCTCTTCAGTCTTCCCTGAAGAAGGTGTGACGGGATGGGCTGACACCACCATGATGCACGTTGACAGCGAAAACCCGAACTGTGCGTATATGTGGATGGAGCATACACTCTCTTCAAACCTGATGTCTGATCTTTCCGTTTGGTTTGGTGCCAACCCGGCTGTTCCTGCGGCTTGCACAGACGGTCGCGGTATGCAGACAGCCGAAGGCTGCACTGCCAACGGCTTCGACAATTTCGAGCAGGTTCGTTTCTGGACCACGCCCGTAACCAAATGCGAAAGCCAAGGTGAATGTGTTCCATACTATCGCTGGGTATCCGATTACATCGGCGTGATCGGCGGACGGTGATATCTATCAGTTCTTGCGCGGCGGTAACCCCGCCCCGCAAAATCTCTTACAAATCATGACAGCAGCAGTTTCTTTTTCGGGCATTTCACGCCATTTCGGAGATGTTCGGGCGGTGGACGGGGTAGACCTGGAGATCGAGGCGGGCGAATTTTTCGCTCTTCTGGGTCCTTCCGGGTCTGGCAAGACTACCTGCCTACGATTGATCGCCGGATTCGAGCAACCTACCGCCGGGTCCATCGCGATCTTTGGCGAGGATGCAACGCGTACACCGCCCTATCGCAGACCCGTGAATACCGTCTTTCAGGATTATGCGCTCTTCCCGCATCTCAATGTTAGGGACAATGTGGCGTATGGTTTGATGGTGCGCGGAGACACAAAGCCTACTAGAAGAGCGGCAGCGGATGAGGCTCTGTCGCTTGTAGCCTTGGACAGATATGGTGATCGCAAGCCATCGGAGCTTTCTGGTGGTCAGCGTCAGCGTGTCGCCCTGGCCCGCGCTTTGGTAATGCAGCCGAAGGTTCTGCTTTTGGATGAGCCGCTTGGTGCGCTTGACCTTAAATTGCGCGAGCAGATGCAAGGCGAGCTCAAATCTTTGCAACGCCAGCTTGGCATTGCTTTTGTCTTTGTCACGCATGATCAAGGTGAGGCATTGTCCATGGCTGATCGTGTAGCTGTCTTCAATGAAGGGCGTATCCAACAGGTTGGCAGCCCAGAAGATGTCTATGATCGCCCGAAGACCCCATTCGTGGCAGATTTTGTCGGCGCATCTAATGTGTTACCCGCAGAGTTGGTCTCACGTCTTGCAGGTCAAGCCATACCTGCCAGCCTACGCCCAGAGGCCATTAAGATCGGCAAAGGCCCTTTGTCCGGCATGGTATCGGCGCAAGCCTTTCTAGGCGCTGCCACCCGTATAGAGGTAGAAAGCGAAGGCATCACATTAAAGGTGCTGATCCCCAAAGGTATAGCTGTGCCAAAAACAGGGGAAACGGTCTCGCTGACCTGGGCAGAAAGTGCCCTGCATCTTATGGAAAACGCTAATGGCTGAAACCATAAGATCCGGACTGTCAGACACCCTTTGGCGACGGCCTAATCTGCTACTCGCACTGCTGGTTGCGCCGCCGCTTTTGTGGTTAGGAATCGTCTATCTTGGGTCGCTTTTTGCGCTTCTGGCTCAGAGTTTTTTCTCCATTGATGAATTCTCCGGCCTTATAAACTATGAATTCACGCTGAAGACCTATGGAGAACTTCTTCGCGCTTCGAACTTTGATATTCTGCTGCGCACAATCTTTATGGCGACTGCCGTGACCATCGGGGCGGCGATTGTTGCCTTTCCTGTCGCTTACTACGCCGCGCGCTACGCGCGAGGTCGTTGGAAAGCGTTGTTCTATCTGGGTGTGATGCTCCCGCTCTGGTCCAGCTATCTGGTTAAGGTCTATTCTTGGAAACTTATCCTGGCCAAGGAAGGTATTCTCAACTGGCTCTTTGAAACACTTTACCTGGCTTGGGTGCTAGAGGCCTATCTTGCCATCCCGGTTATCGGAGGCAATTCTCTGTCCGTGAGTTGGACCGGAACGTTCCTCGTCTTTCTTTATGTCTGGCTGCCCTTCATGATCTTGCCCATTCAGGCATCATTGGAGCGCGTACCAACGTCCATGCTTGAAGCCAGTGGAGACCTCGGCGCACGACCCGGACAGACTTTGCGGCACGTTATCCTGCCTCTGGCACTGCCAGGAATTATTGCCGGGTCGATCTTTACATTTAGCCTCACAATGGGTGACTACATCATCCCGCAGATCGTTGGGACTTCGGCCAGAATGATCGGGCAGGCGGTTTACCAATTCCAGGGAACAGCGGGGAACATCCCCTTGGCGGCAGCCTTTGCTGTCGTGCCGATCGCAGTTATGGGCATTTATCTAACGCTTGCCAAACGAGCAGGGGCTTTCGATGCACTCTAAAGCTTCTCCCGCTCTCAAAATCGCGGCCGTCGGTGGACTACTATTTTTGCATCTGCCGATACTGCTAATTTTTGTCTATGCCTTCACCACCGAGGACAAAAGCTACCAATGGCCACCACCGGGCTATACGCTAAAGTGGTTCGAAGTAACCTGGAACCGTCCAGATGTCTGGCAAGCGCTCGGCTTGTCACTTCGGGTGGCATGTGTCTCAACGATTATCGCCATGGTTCTGGGAACGCTGTGCGCGGCAGCGGTGGCGCGGTCAAAGTTCTTTGGCCGGGAAGCAATTTCGTTGCTGGTCATTTTGCCGATCGCTTTGCCTGGTATCATCACTGGAATATCGCTGCGCAGCGCGTTCAGTATAGCTGATATTCCCTTTAGCACCTGGACGATCATTCTGGGTCACGCGACGTTCTGCATTGTCGTGGTTTACAACAACGCCGTTGCAAGATTTCGCCGAACGTCAGCAAGCCTCATTGAGGCGTCAATGGATTTGGGTGCAACCTATTGGCAGACCCTTCGCTTTGTCATTATGCCCAATATCGCCACGGCACTCTTGGCGGGTGGTATGCTGGCCTTCGCACTGAGCTTTGACGAAGTCATTGTCACCACCTTCACAGCGGGGCAGCAGCAGACGTTACCAATCTGGATGCTCGAAGAACTGGTTCGTCCGCGCCAGCGGCCCGTTACCAATGTTGTCGCGATGGTCGTGGTTCTGGTTACATTCCTGCCCATCCTCGGCGCTTACTATCTGACCCGTGGAACCGAGACAGTCGCCGGACAAGGCAAATGACAGGTAAATAGGGAGAGAATTTATGGAAACGAATATGCTAATTGGGAGCGCCTTTGAAGCCGGCACCGAAACGGAGGAAACGGTTTTGAACCCTCGCACAGGTGAGGTTATCCTCAAAATGCCTGAGGCGAACCCCGAGCAGATTGATCGTGCCGTCGCTGCCGCGAGAGCCGCTTTTCCAGCATGGGCAAAAACCACGCCTGGCGAACGGTCTGGCCTGATGTTGCAAATCGCAGATGCCGTAGAAGCAAACCTTGAAAATCTCGCCGCGCTCGAAGCGCTGAACTGTGGCAAACCCATCAATGAAGTCAAGAACGAGGAGATACCTGCGGTCGCCGATTGCTTCCGATATTTTGCAGGTGCCGTTCGCAACATGCACGGGCCTGTCGCGGGCAGCTATATGGAAGGACACACATCCATGATCCGGCGCGACCCAATTGGGGTTGTTGCCTCAATCGCGCCTTGGAACTACCCGATCATGATGATGGCTTGGAAGCTCGCTCCCGCGCTGGCAGGAGGGAATACTGTTGTGATGAAACCCTCAGAACAAACGCCGCTGACAGCGCTGGCCTTTGCGAAGATTATGTCGGACATACTTCCGGAAGGCGTGGTGAATGTGATCACCGGCCAGGGGGGATCTGTTGGGAGCACTCTTGTAAATCATCAAGGTGTCGACATGATCTCGATCACCGGGGATGTGGCGACCGGCAAAAAGGTTCTGATGGCAGCCTCCAAAGGTGTTAAGCGCACGCATTTGGAGCTGGGCGGTAAGGCGCCCGTTATTGTTTATGGGGATGCAGATATGAGCCGGACCATTGATGGTCTCAAAGCATTTGGATATTATAATTCCGGCCAGGATTGCACTGCCGCCTGCCGCGTCTATGCCCATGCCAGCGTCTACGATAATTTTGTGGCGGATCTTTCCTCGGCAGCCGCCAGCATTGTGTACGACAATGCGGATGATACGGTGAACGAAATCCCGCCGCTGATTTCGCCAAGACAGCGTGACCGGGTTGCTAGCTTTGTAGAGCGGGCTGCGGAACAATCTCACATTGAGATTGTTACGGGGGGATCAGCGGCAGATGGCAGCGGATTTTACTACGCCCCTACGGTAGTAGCCGGTGCTCTACAGCAAGACGAGATTGTACAGCGTGAAGTTTTCGGACCGGTTGTATCTGTTACGCGCTTTACCGATGATGACCCGGTTATCGACTGGGCCAATGACAGCCCCTATGGCCTCGCATCTTCTGTCTGGACAAATGATATTGGCAAAGCGATGGAGGCGTCTGCCGCGCTGCAATATGGGTGCACTTGGATAAACACGCACTTTATGCTGGTGAATGAAATGCCCCATGGCGGCCTTAAACAGTCCGGCTATGGCAAGGACATGTCAATGTATGCCCTTGAGGATTATACCGCTGTGAGACATGTCATGATTGCACATTAGATCATCGGTTGAAGATGCTCATAATACGTTGTCGTAGATAATCAGACTACGATTGCAGAGTTAAGCGGATATCAACGTAGACATTGCGGCGATTTGCAAAAGCGTCTACCGCGCTCGACAAATCGAAAGTGGACTTTGAAAGTTTAAATCGGAGTCTCGGCTTTGTCTGCGACCTTTAAATTACTCACCGAGACCTCGTCGCGCGACGCGTTAATGACTGGTTTTATCGCTACCACTCTGCAGAGTTTTCCGTGCTGACGCACCGATTTCCTACTGCGAGCGTGCGCAGCGAAAAAGTGTAATGACCGTGTTGGGCTCTGAGTTATCTTTCTCTGCGCTTTGACCGAATGTCGGGTCTTTTGGCCGGGTGCGGTTAATTCATGGACGGGCCGTCTCTGGAACGGGCTTGGCGGTAGCGTTGGTGATCCTGATCCACCGCCCATTTTGGCCGATCCCGATTGTTGACGAACACGCGCATGTCTTCGCGATGGCGGGTCATGGCGACCTAGGCGAGGTGGCGGTCTTTGTCACCGTCGAGGGCTACAGAGATCTGATCCTGTTCGGCGGTGACCACGGTCCCGAGCATACTGTTTTTGACGCCAATCCCTTTGTCATTGCGTGTGAAGACGATGCGGTCATCAGCAGCAAAAGTACGTTTGCCGGTGTCGGTTGCTAACAACGTTTCTGGCGGCGCGTCAGGATTTGAGCGCAGCGTAGATCGGATGGCCTGGTTGAGCGCGTGCACATCTTTGCGCTTGTGGGCGAAGGCCAGACGGGATTTTTCGGCCCCGTTTGCAGCGACATCCATGGCGTAGGTTTCGACCAGCGCCTCAATGGCCATGTCGCGTGTGTCGGCATGGCACACAGCACCGCGTTTTTCATAGCTTTTCAGGGCCGTCCACATATCGCCATCCGCCAGATCGCGCGAGGCCTGCTTCTGCCAATCCGTCTTTTGGCGGTGGATTTCCGTCAAGCGTGCCGCGCCGTGAGCTTGGGAGACCTGCCTGAACGGCGTGCCCGCTTCAATCGGTTGCAGCTGGTCGGGGTCGCCGACGAGCATAAGCTTTGCGCCAATCTCGCTCATCCTGGCCGCAACGCGTGCCAATTGCCGCGTGCCAATCATGCCGGCCTCATCAATGACAAGCACATCGCCTTTTGAGATCGGCCCATTCCCGCAAGCCGCTGGTAGACCATCTCGAACGTCGCGAACAGGTTCTGCCGCCGGGTGCGGCCTGCGATTGCGGCGGGACACTGCGCCAAATCGGTGAGGATGTAACCGAGGAGCTGGAATACGTTCCGGGCCGCT
>CAYWNJ010000109.1:0-7000 GCA_964459535.1 uncultured Rhodobacterales bacterium | reverse complement strand
CTGACGCCTCCGCTTCTGTGCCCAAAGCAAGCCCAGGCTGATCGTCAATTGATATCCGTGCAGCTATGGGTTTGGGACGGCTTGGCACCTGGCGCGAGGTCTGGAATGTCGCCAAAGCGGTTTCTGTTTTGCGAGTTGCTGCTGCAATCTCGTCGAGCTTGCGCGAAACCGCAGGCGCACTCTCGCTGCTTTGGTTCCGGTTATGCGAGATATAGGTCTCGCGCATCGCATCAATGGCTGTCTTAAGCCGCGCGCTTTCTTCGCGCATGATCCGAGAGGAACGGGCCACCATCGCAGCGACCCAAATCATCGCAACCGGCAGGAAAATCGTCAGCATGGTCAGTAAAAACCAGGCCCGGCGCTGTCCGTCGCGATCATCCACGGGGACGACTATGAAAAACACAACCGACCCAACAAGCCAAACCGCTGAAACGATGCTTGCTGTCAGCTCAATCCCCGACACGCCGCTGCTCTGCGGTTTATCATAAACGTTCAGCGGGTTCCGACGCGTGATGGGCGTTTTGTCGGCCATGGCCTCTCGGGATTAAGCGAAAACGATTTTGAGCACTTCATAACTACGCTCGCCGCCAGGCGTGCGCACCTCGACACTATCACCTTCTTCCTTTCCAATCAAAGCGCGGGCGATGGGTGATTTGATGTTGAGCAAACCCGCTTCGATATTAGCTTCGTGCTCACCCACAATCTGCCAGGTCTTCTCTTCATCCGTATCTTCGTCGACCAAGGTGACAGTCGCGCCGAACTTGATTGCGCCCGATAGTTTGGCGGTGTCAATCACCTCAGCCAGGCTAATGATCCCTTCAAGCTCTTTGATTCGCCCTTCGATAAAGGACTGCTTTTCGCGTGCTGAGTGGTACTCAGCATTTTCTGACAGATCGCCATGTTCCCGCGCCTCGGCAATCGCTTTGATGATCGCCGGGCGCTCTACGGTCTTAAGTTGCTTTAGCTCGGCTTCAAGTGCGTCAAAGCCAGAGCGGGTCATGGGTAATTTTTCCATCGGTCCTACCGCCAAATTCGTGAGCGTTACCTGACCCAATGGCGCGCGCGATTGCAAGCAGAATTGACGGATCAGTTATATTCTACGACTTCCCATTCAAGGCCATCGTGGTCCTGAAAATAAAAGCGACGGCCAGGCTCGTAATCCCCATGATTGCCTGTCGAAAAACCTAGCGCCTTTGCAGCTTGCTCGGTCGCGTCCACATCATCAACAACGACGGCAAGATGGTTAAAGCCGCCAACCGTCTGATAGTTGTCATCCGTTGCGGCCTTCGGCGCACCGGGCGAGAACAAAGCGACATAGTGGTGCTCTGTCCCAACATGCACCGAGCGCCCGGTGGACATGGCAGCGCCCGACCAGCGAATATGCCAGCCGAAAAGTGAGCAAAGCCATTCTGCCGTGGCGTCGGGATCAGAAACAGTGATGTTGGCATGTTCGAGCATTGCAGTCATAGTCTTGTTCCTCCTTTTGACTTTCTTTACTCTGCAAGCTCAACCTAACTTGAGGTCAAGGGGTTTTTTATGGCTAATGAGGGGCTCAGCATCGGGGAGGTTGCCGCGCGCACCGGCCTCGCGGTTTCAGCGATCCGCTATTACGAAGACGAAGGCTTGGTGCATCCTTGGCGCAATAGTGGCGGGCGGCGGCGTTTTGCCCGAGCTGACATCAGACGGCTTAGCGTTGTGATGGCCGCGCAAAAGTTTGGCTTCACATTGGATGAGATCGCCGAGCATTTGGCACATCTGCCACGCCACCGGGCACCGAACAAATCGGATTGGGCCAAAATGGCGACCAAGTTCCGCGCGGTACTTGACACACGTATTGAGCATTTGGAGCGATTGCGCGACCGGCTAGATGGCTGCATTGGGTGCGGGTGTCTAAGCCTTGAAAGCTGCGCGCTTTATAATCCCGACGATGTTGCCGCGGCTCAGGGTTCGGGGCCGCGCCTGTTGATTGCCCAAGGCGAAAAAACGCCGGGTTAGTGGCGGTATGGCGTCTTCCAGCGAAGATCGCGCGCCGACCTTAGAGCTGAGGCTTGCCGCCCCGAATATATCTCTCGCGCAACAGGGACTGTTGCGCCGCGCCCCACCGCCCACCCCGGCGCGGCGCTATCAGAACTGCTGTCAGATACCTTAGGTTAAGGTCAGATGCTTTAAGCTGGTCGCACTATACCTTTCGATTGGGGTTGACGGAGAATAGGCGCTGTCATAGGTCAACGCCCTAGTGGCGCGGTAGCTCAGCTGGTTAGAGCGCTCGACTCATAATCGAGAGGTCGGGAGTTCAAGTCTCCCCCACGCCACCACTTCTTTGGAAACTTGGCTTCACGCCGATGGTTGCTTGCGGCAACTCAGAGATACCGTTTGATCTTGTCAGCTGTCAAAGTATAGCCGATCTGCGCCAGGTCGGTTTCGTTGATCTGCGTGCGCATCTCTCCAGTCACCCACACCGGATCCCAAAGAATGCTGCTTGGCCATGATGGAGTTATTGTAACGAGCACCAGCTGGTTTGCGGGTGGGGGCGGGTAGTGAACGCACGCGCCGATATATGGAACAAGGATGAAGTCGGTAACGCCCGTCGCATCAAATTCCAGCGGAACAATATAGCCCGGCAAACGCACACAAGCGCCGTCGAGCGCGGGGTTAAGCTTGGTTGCATTCGCGTCATAGACGGGTTTCCAGGTATCGGCGACATAGTCGATCTCACCCTCGCCGATAATTTCGGCATAAGACGCCCCTGGTGGGATCAGATCGCCCCATTCCAGTCGGCGTGCGTGCCGACCGGCAAGCGCGAAGCTAGGTGCGCTTAAAGCCATGGCAAGGGCGGCGCGGCGTGAGTAGCTTATCATCATAATCGCACCATCATACCATCGGCGAGCGAGATCCGATAGGCTTGCCAGGCAGGGGCTGCACTCACACACGCGCCAGAGGCGATCACACCGAGCAGCAAAGAAGCGTCTCGCAGGCTCGGAAAGCCAATAGGCAACCATAGGCCGAATGCCGCATCGATGAACGGACGCCCGATCAAAAGCGATGCATAGAGTAAGGCGAGCCCGATTAATGCGCCGATTAAAGCGATCAAAGTTGCTTCGAGGACCAGCATCAGCAGGATTGTTCGAGGCCCGGCACCCATGGCCCGATAGATTGCCATCTCGCGGCGGCGCGCGCTGAGGCTCGAATAGAGCGTTGCCATCATCCCGATCAACGCTGTGAGCACAACCATCGCCGAAATAGCCAGCAAGGCGGTCTCGGCCAGTCCAACGATCTGCCACAGCTCCAGCAGCGCGACACCGGGCAATATGCCCAGCAAAGGCTCTGCGGCGTAGGTGTTGATACTGCGCTGCAATGTGAAGACTTGAAGACGGCTCTTGGTCCCAATCAGGACCGCAGTTATTGCAACAGGCTCAAGGGGCATCTCGCGCAACGTATCGGCAGGGGTTGGCGGGTCGGCGCCGCGCCGGTCGATATGAATTGCTTCGACCGCGCGCAGGGATATGATCACCGTTCGATCAACCGGGGTGCCCGTCTTTTCCAAAATGCCCGACACCCGGAATGGCAGCGCATTATGGTGGCTGAAGGAGCCTATGCCATGGGAGACGACAAGCGGCGCGCCGAGCTCATAGCCAAGTGCTTTGGCGACATCGGCGCCGATCACTGTGTCGAATAAGTCAGAAATCAAAGCGCCTTCGGCCAATTCCAGCCCGCGCCCGGAGTGGTAGCGATAATGCTCAAAAAAGGCGTTTGTGGTGCCCATAACGCGGAACTGTCGATGGCTATCGCCAAGGCTGATGGGCACTGTCCAGGCCACCTCGGGGCGGCGGGCGATGTCTTGATAGCTCTGCCATTTGATATTGTTCGGCGCGTTCCCAATGCGGAACACGGAATAAAGGAGCAGTTGAACCGAGCCCGAGCGTGCGCCCATAATAAGATCTGTGCCAGAGATAGTACTCGTAAAGCTGGCTCTTGCTCCGGTGCGCACTTTTTCAACCCCTAGAAACAGCGTAACCGAGACCGCGATAGTCAAGATAGTCATGGAAACGGTCATTGTCCGCGATCGGAGCGAGGCCAGTGCGAGACGCAGGATCATGCCGCGATCTCTTCAAGTCGAAGGGTACGATCAAAGCGCCGGGCCAAGCTTTCGTCATGGCTGACCATCAGCAAGGCGGCGTGTGTTTCGGCTAGTTGCGCGAATAACAGATCAAGAAAGGCGGTTTGGTTGGCCTTGTCCAAGGCCGAGGTCGGCTCATCGGCGACAACAAGCGGCGGCGCGCCAATTAGCGCCCTGGCGACGGCGACGCGCTGCTGCTGCCCGACGGAGAGCGTTTCCGCTTTGGCCTTTAGAATATCTGCTGGTAGTTTAAGCTGCGCGCACAGGGCGCGCGCCGTCGCCTCGGGATCATCCAGCCGCGCGCGCCTTGCTGGCGCAAAGTGCAGGGGGAGCAAGATGTTCTCTAGGACATTCGCGAAAGGCAATAGGTTGAATTGCTGAAAAATTACACCGATATGCTCGGCGCGAAAGCGATCACGGGCTGCCGGGCGAAGCTGCGAAAGGAGCGTGCCGCAAATCTCGATTTGTCCCTGCTGCGGGACAAGCGTGCCGCAGATCAGCGACAAAAGTGTTGATTTACCCGCGCCGCTTTCTCCCAGAAGCAGCAGCGTTTCTCCTTGCTCCAAATAAAGCTCTGGCAGTGCAAGCGTAAACCCTCCTGGCCAAGCATATCGCAGGGCCTGGAGCTTGACGACGAGAGAGCGCCCGTTGGTCAATTTAGCTCACTTACATTGAAGCTTCTGAGCGTAAACCTAGAGGCTTTCGCCCTGAATATATCTCCTGCGCAACGGGGACCGTTGCGCAGCGCCGTTCCGCCCCCACGGGGCGGCGCGATTGCGCCACCCCTCGGAACGGCGCTATCCGAAGTGCTGTAGGGTGCCTCAGGTTTAAGGTTGGACGCTTCAGAATTCGGATTGCGGTTTTGCTCGCGACGAGTGGAAAGCAATAGGACGGTTAAGCCAAAGGGCAAAACAATGTCGAAACAAATACAATAAAGCGCCCGCCACAAGGATGGCGGGCACCGGTAAGGACGCAGTAAACTGCGCCCGGCGCGCTTATTGCGGGATATCGCCGGTAATGCCTTCAACATAGAAGTTCATCCCCGCGAGCGTCCCATCATCGGCAGTCTCGCCCGCTGCAAGCCAGGCCGACCCGTCTTGCTTATTCAGCGGACCTGTGAACGCGTGATAAGAACCATCCGCCAGCGCATCGCGCAGAGCGAGCGCTTCGGCTTTGACATCGGCGGGTACGGCATCTGTGATCTCGCCAATCTTCACCATACCAGGGCCGATACCGTCCCAGGTGTCTTGGCTTTCCCAAGTGCCATCCATCACCGCTTGGGTGCGTGCGATGTAGTAAGGCGACCAATTATCGATGATCGAGCTGACGCGCGGGAAGGGCGCAAACTGACCCATATCCGACGCTTGGCCAAAGGTGACTACGCCGCCGGCTTCGGCTGCTGCGGCCTGCGGGGCCGTCGAATCGGTGTGCTGCAGCACAACGTCGGCACCTTGGTCGATCAGCACCTTGGCGGCGTCCGCCTCTTTAGAGGGATCAAACCAAGTGTAGACCCAAATCACTTTCATCTCGACATCGGGGTTTACCTTTGCGGCGTGAATATAGGTGGCGTTGATGCCGCGGATCACCTCAGGGATTGGGAAGGAGGCGATATAGCCGATGATGTTCGACTTGGTCATTTTGCCCGCAATATGCCCCTGCACCGCGCGCCCTTCGTAGAACCGCGCCGAGTAGGTCGACACATTCGGATGCAGCCGCTTATAGCCCGTCGCATGTTCGAATTTCACATTCGGGAATTTCGCAGCTACGTTATTCGTTGGGTCCATATAGCCAAACGACGTAGTAAAGATCAGGTCCGCGCCGTCCAGCGCCATCTGCGTCATCACCCGCTCGCTATCGGGGCCTTCGGCAACACTCTCAACATAGACGGTTTCGACCTTATCGCCGAAATGTGCCTCAACGGCTTTGCGGCCAATGTCATGCTCATAGGTCCAGCCGCCATCGCCAACCGGCCCAACATAGACAAAGCCGACCTTGGTCTTGTCCTCTGCTAGGGCTGCGCCAGCAAGCCCTAGGGCAAGCGCCGCGCCTGCCATAAGTTTGGTAAATTTCATTTTTGGTCTTCCCCCGTGGTGAGGCCTCTTATCCTGAGGCATGAAAACTGCGCCCAAGCGAGCCTGGAGCGCGGGATTTATCTGCAGACAGTATCACCAAAACGATGATCGTCACGACATAAGGCGACATTGCCAGATACTCCACCGGAATAGCAACGCCTGCGCCCTGCAGGTTGAGTTGAAGCTGCGTAATGCCGCCAAAAAGATAGGCGCCGATTAGCACACGCCAAGGCTTCCAAGAGGCAAATACAACAAGGGCCAGCGCAATCCACCCCACACCGGCGGTCATGCCTTCGGTCCACTGCGGCACGCGAATAAGGCTGATATAGGCCCCGCCCAGACCCGCGCAGGCCCCGCCGAAGAGGATGGCAAGCGTCCTGATACGCTTGACTTTATACCCCAGAGCATGCGCCGCATCATGGTTTTCGCCGACAGCTCTTAGGATCAGCCCCGCACGGCTATAGCGTAGAACAGCCCAGACGGAACCAACCATAGCCAAGCCAAAATAGACCATCACGTCGTGCCCAAAAAGGATGGGACCGATCACAGGCAGATCCGCTAAAGGCCCAAGCGGCGTTGTCATCATCGCAGGTGGTTTGATCCCGATATAGCTTTGCCCAAGCAACGCCGACAGGCCCAACCCGAACAGCGTCAGCCCCAGCCCCGAGGCGACTTGGTTTGCCAGCGCCACTTGCGTCAAAAATGCAAAGAGGAGTGACAACGCCGCGCCTCCGGCGGCCGCTGCGATAAAACCCAACGCGGGCGAGCCAGAGTTCACCGCAATGACAAAACCGCAGACCGCACCGATGAT
>CAYWNJ010000108.1:0-7014 GCA_964459535.1 uncultured Rhodobacterales bacterium | reverse complement strand
TCCAGATTGCGCAATCGAAATGTGAAGGTCTGCACTCAGCGGCTCGACAAGGCCCACGCTTGCAATGGCGCCCATGCCAATTAGGAAATTGCTGGCTGAAAGGACGGGGATCAAAAGGCGGGGCGGGGCGGTCATTGCCTACCATGTGCACCGCCCCGCCCGCTTGGCAAGCCCTTAGAGCGGCTCACGTTTTCGGCTTCCCGCGCAGGGCGGCCTAACTCAGCAAGAGCTGCGTACAGATGGCAAGCGTACACAGCCAACTTAGGGTGAATACGATAGGCCGCGCTGGAAACCGGGTTAAGCCGGATACCATGCCGATTGCGTGTATGAGTCTAAGCCAAAAGAACCCAGCGCTGGCCCAAATCGTGAGCGTCGTTGAAATCTCCAGGACATGGGCAAGGATCAGCGCCGCAGCAAACGGCATCGCGCTTTCAATCAGGTTTAAATGGGCGCGATGGCTGCGATGTACCCAGGCCGGAAAGCCGGTCAAGGGCGGCGGACGCTCAAAATCATCGACGCCCGATTGCGGGTGCATATTCACGCCGACAATATAGGGTATCCACATAGAGGCCGCCAAGATCAGCGTTAGGGTTAGGTAGGTAAGCTCCGGCGTCATCCCTTAGCCCCCGACCTTGATGGGTTCACCCGTTTCCAGCCAAGATTTAAGGGAGGCTATATGGCGGGCCCAACCTTCCTTGACCCCATCTTGACCTTCGGGGATCGCATAATGCTCGCAAGTCAGCAGACAATGCTCACCTTCTGGCGCTATGACGAAAACGACGCGGGAGTGCGCCCCTTCACCGCCAAAAAAATGCGGCTCAAAGCTTTGCTCAATGCGTGTTTTTGGCGTGAGGCTTATCGTCGTTTGACGCAGCATGAGCGAGCCATCTTGGCGGATCATATCCGTCGGTGCGCCTTCAGCGGCGTCGCCTTTCGCGATGCTGCACATGAAGTGATAGGCCGCTATCTGATCCGCACGGGTCAAGGCGTCCCAGAGCGCATCTTGAGTGCAACGAATACTCGTTTGGTGGACAAAGTCGGGCTTGCTTTCAGAATCAAGCATGGTTTCCTCTCTTTCTAAATGGGTTTTGAGCGCAATCATCCCGCGGGCCAGCGGTTTTGCGATCAGCGGTTCGATCCAACGATCAATCGCCTCCTGCAACGGAACCGCGTTGAGATAGTGGTACTTAAAGCGCCCCTGTTTACGAGACACGACCAACCCCGCCTCCTCAAGCACCGCCAGATGTTTCATCACACCAAAGCGTGTCATCTCGAACTGAGCTTCCAGCTCACTCAGGCTCTGCCCCTCTTTCTTGCGCAACTGATCAAGAAGGTGGCGGCGGGCCGGATCGGCAAGGGCTTTGAAAATCGCGTCCATGAGGCAACTATATGTGATTCTATAGTCACGTGACAATAGGGTAACATATAATCGTGGACTTGCGCCCCCCGCTGTGCGCGCGCATGGTGGTCTGAAGCAACAGGAACCGAAAGATGAACCCACCAAGCTATCTTGATACGCCGCAAGGGCGGCAGCTGGCCTATCACCGCAGTGAAGGGCGGGGGCCTTGGGTTGTCTTCTTGGGTGGGTTGAAATCCGATATGGAAGGCACCAAGGCGCTGCATCTTGAGGCTTGGGCGCGGGCGCGGAGTCAAGCCTTCTTGCGGTTTGACTATTCGGGCCATGGGCAATCAAGCGGGCGTTTTGAGGAGGGCTGCATCGGAGATTGGGCCGAGGATACAGCAGCGGCAATAGCGGCACTTACCGAAGGTCAAGTGCTCCTTGTCGGCTCTTCGATGGGCGGTTGGCAAGCCCTGCTTTATGCGCGGGCACAGCCAAAGCGCGTTGCGGGTATGGTAACGATCGCGGCGGCGCCAGATTTCACGGAAGATGGCTATTGGGCGACGTTTACGGACGCGCAAAGGGAAGCACTGGCCCGAGATGGGCAGGTTGAGATACCTTCTGACTATATGGAGCCCTACATCATCACACAGCGTTTGATTGAGGATGGGCGCGCGCAATTGGTGCTGCGGGATCCGCTGAAGCTCCCGTTTCCGGTGCGCTGTTTGCAAGGAACGGCCGATACGGCCGTCTCAACGGACACAGCGCTGCGCCTTCTTGGCCATGCGGACTGCGCAGATATGCAATTGACGCTCGTCAAGGACGCGGATCATCGGTTCTCGGACGGGCCATGCCTAGGTTTGATCGAAGCTGCACTGACAGATATTTTGGAGGGGTTATGAAAATTCTTAGAAGACTTCTTGCCGTCCTTGTCATTTGCGGCGTGGCGTTGTGGCTTTTGGGCCCCTACGAAGACGCCACCCTGACACTTGAGTTTGACGCAACCGCTTTGGAGGGTGGCGTGGCGTCCTATCTTTCAACGCAAGAGGCCCGGTTTGATGACATCGTTGAAGGTGTTCAAAAGCGGGTCATCTGGGCAGGTGCTGAAGAGACGCGGACCGAGTGGGCTGTTCTCTATATTCACGGGTTTTCGGCGACGTCAGAAGAAATTCGTCCGGTGCCCGACGAGGTGGCAAAGGCGCTAGGGGCCAATCTCGTCTTTACCCGGCTCGCAGGGCATGGGCGTGGGTCGGCACCGATGGGCGAGGCGACCGTACAGGCTTGGATGTCAGACACAGCCGAGGCTTTCGCTGCCGCGCAGGCTGTTGGGGAGAAAGTGCTGGTGATATCGACCTCGACGGGCGGCACGCTTGTCACTGCGGCACTTGCACAAGGTGCAGAAGCCACAGCCGCCGTATTTGTCTCGCCGAATTTCGGGGTCAACAATCCGGCGGCACCGCTGCTTACCTGGCCTGCCGTACGCTATTGGCTGCCGCCGATCCTAGGCAGAGATTATTCCTTCGAAGCGCGTAGCCCAGAGCAAGCCAAATACTGGACCACGGCTTACCCGTCTGTCGCGGTGCTGCCGATGGCCGCTTTGGTCAAGGCGGTGAACAATCTGGATCTCGGCGCCGTCGCGACCCCGGCTCTGTTCGTCTACACGCGCGAAGATCAGGTTGTGGTGCCCGAGGCGACGGACGCCATTGTGGCGCGCTGGGGCGGCGCAACCAAGGTCAACCACCCGACGATGGGACCGATGGACGATCCATTCCACCATGTGATCGCGGGCGCAATCCAGTCTCCGACACAAACCGAAGGAACGGTGGCGCAGATCATAGACTTCATTCGCGGTCTTTGAGCCATGCGCCGCCCGCGCAGCATGTGGAGCCTCGAAACGCTGGGGCGGGTGCGCCTGTCGCGGCATTTCTTTATGCGCGACTTCCTTTACTCTGAGATTGGGAACATTCATGGCGTGCCCAACATCCCCGAGAATCCAGACTTGGCTATTGCGCATGGGCGGGCGCTTTGCACAGAGTTGCTGGACCCTTTGGAAGAGACCTTTGGCCGGATTGCTCTACGCTCTGGGTATCGCAGTCCCGAGCTGAACGCCTTTGGCAACACCCATCGTTTGAACTGTGCGCGGAACGACAATCCTATTGAGTGTCATATTTGGGATCGCGAGACGGGGGATGCGGCCATTGCGGGCACGTCGCTTGTCGTGCCTTGGTTTGCGGATCAGTATGAACAGGGGCGGGATTGGCGCGACTTGGCCTGGTGGATACATGACCATTTGCCCTATTCTGCCATGTGGTTTTTTCCAAAGCTCTGCGCGCTGAACCTGGATTGGCGGGCGCAGCCCTTGCGCACCATTTCCAGCTATATTGCGCCGCGCGGAATGCTTTTGCGCGCAGGCGATACGCCGGAGGAAACGCAGGCTCAGCGCCGTGCGCGCTATGCAGATTTTCCACCCTTTCGGGGCATCAATTACCCTGTGGCGGCACTCAAACCTGAGTGATCAACGACCTCAGCGTGTCTAAATGCCGCGAATTTGCCATTGACCGTCCGCCCGCAGGTGAGGGACAAGCCCGTTTAAGATCGAAAGTGAGACGTTGCATGAACCGATTCTTTGCGTTTACGGCGGCTATAACGGTTGGGTTGGCGGCACCCGCCTATTCTCAGACCTGCGGTGGCACGTATGTCGTCAAAGAAGGCGATACCTTATCTTTGATTGCCGCCGCGCAATACGGAAACCTGCGGCTTTGGAGCGCGATTCACCGCGAGAATATCTCGAAAGTTGGCCCCAATCCGAATGCCATCACCAGAGGGATGCAGCTGGAAATTCCCTGCATCAATGGACGTCCAACCGGGCTGCCGAGCACGCCGGTCGCGCAGGTAGAGCCTGAGCCACCCACCCCCGCGCCGACGCCAAAGCCCGCGCCACAACCCGAAGCGCCTGCACCGTCAGCGCCAGCCGATGTCGAAATAACACAAACGATTAACTTGGTGACCTCTGACGCGTATCCACCCTTTACAGGGCGCGGGTTGCAAGGCCAGGGCCTCATGACCGAGATGGTAGAGGCAGCGATGCGCGCCTCGCCCGGTTCCGAGGACTACCAAATTCATTGGATAAATGATTGGTCGAGCCATCTTGACCCGCTCCTGTCGAACGCGATGATGGATATGGCCTTTCCCTGGCCGAGACCCGATTGCGACCAGGATGCGCAGAACACGCTTTGCGCAGAATTTCAGTTTTCCGCCCCGCTATTTGAAACCTTGAACCTGCTATTTGTCGACCGCGCGCGACCCATCTCCTTTGCGCAGGATAGTGACCTGCATGGGCGCACGCTCTGCCGCCCCGAGGGGTTGCCAACACATGATCTGGACCGGGCGGATCGCAAATGGCTGACCGAGGCGTTGATAACGCTTGAGACACCGCATTCGATTGAGCGCTGCTTTGAAATGCTCATCGCTGGGGAGGTGGACGCAGTTGCGCTGAATGAATTCTCGGGCCGGGACGCGGTTAAGACACTTGGCCTGGCGGAGCGTGTCGAGGCTATCCAAGCACGGCCCTTGTCCATTGAAACTTTGCATGTTGTGGTTCACAAAGAGCATCCGCAGGCGGAACGCTTGCTTGAAACCATCAACGAGGGGATGGCGGCGAGCCGCGCGAGCGGAACCTTTCAACGTGTAATGGACACGCAGCTATCGACCATTTGGGCAGAGTATTGATGCCGCGCATGTCACCAAAGATCATTGGCCTGTTGGTCGGAACGGTTTGGAGCGCACCAAGCCTCGCCTTGGCCTGCGCGCCAACCTATGTTGTGCAAGAGGGTGACACGTTATTCTCAATCGCTGAAACGCAGTTTGGCGATCTGACGAAGTGGTCGCTGATCTTTTACAATAATCCCCAAATTCAAGCCGGCAGTTTGCTTGACGTGCCCGTAGGGACGGAATTGACCATCCCCTGCCCGGACGAGACGCCTATCGTTGAAACCCCGGTCACGGAGGCTAAGCCAGAGCCTAGCAGGCCAGTTGCGGACCCGAATGCGGAAATCAGGCTTTTGACCGGTTCGGGCTATGCCCCATTCGCCGATTTAAACTGGCCCAGCCAGGGTATGCTGACGGAGTTGGTAAACGCGGCCTTTGAGGAAAGCGATGCGCCGCTTAGCTATGCCATCACTTGGGAGGATAACTGGGCGGGGCATTCCTCTCAGCTGGGCGACAAAGACTTTGACATGGGATTTCCCTGGTTCCGGCCCGATTGCGAGATCGACCCCAGCCATCAGAATTGCGTGGACTTTCACTTTTCTGATCCGCTGGTGGATCTTGTGAATGTTCTCTTTGTCAAATCAGACAGTGACATAGGATTTGGCAGTGATGCGGATATCGAAGGCAAAACGCTTTGTCGGCCCGCACGCCGTTACACCTATGATCTGGACCGTGCGGAGCGCGCGTGGCTCTCCAAGGGCTTAATTACACTGGAGCAACCGCAAACAGCGGAAGCATGCTTTGACCTCCTAATGGAAGACAAGGTCGATGCTGTCGCGCTTGATGAATTCTCAGGCACGGCAACGCTGCTAGATATGGATTTGAACGGGAGCGTCGTTGCTCTGCCCCGCGCGTTGAGCGTGGAAAGCCTCTATGTCGTGATTTCAAAGCGGCATTGGCGCGGGACAACACATCTTTACCGGTTCAACTCTGGGCTTGCCAATCTCAAGCGATCCGGTCGCTACAATGAAATCATCAACCGCCATCTGTCCTATTTTCGAGATCAGCTAAAGGGCTAGACGCACCCTTGCGCGTTGCACAAAGTTTGACCAAGCTGATCCCGCGGGCAAACCAAGAGTAAACGCGATGTCAGAGCCTTTGGTCTTTCTTCCGGGCATGATGTGTGACGCACGGCTTTTTGCGCCGCAACTGGCGTTCTTTTCTGCGCAGCATTGCGTGACTGTGGCGCCTATCACCCATGGCGAGCGGATCGATGATATCGCTGTGCACCTTCTGTCGAAACTGCCCGCGCGTTTCGCGCTGGCGGGCCTTAGCATGGGGGGCATTGTTGCGATGGAGATGGTGCGCCGCGCGCCAGAGCGGATAGCCCGCTTGGCATTGATGGACACCAATCCTCTGGCCGAGACGCCCCAAGTGGCCGCCGCCCGAGAGCCACAGATCGCGCGCGTCAAGGCTGGTGGTCTTGAGGAGGTAATGCGCGATGAGATGAAGCCGAACTACCTTGCGCCGGGGGCACAGCGGCAAGGCGTCTTGCAGATTGTGATGGAGATGGCCTTGTCCCTCGGCCCGGAGGTTTTTATCCGCCAATCCCGCGCGTTGCAGCGCCGCAAGGATCAGCAAACGACCCTCCGTCGCTGCCATATTCCAACCATGGTCCTTTGCGGGGCGCATGATCAGCTTTGCCCGGTGCAAAGGCACGAGGCTATGGCCAGCCTGATCCCAGAGGCGCAACTGCGGATTATCGAAAATGCGGGCCATCTTCCAACTCTAGAAGCACCGGGTGCCGTGATTGAAGCACTGCTTGCATGGCTCGAACAGCCCTTTGTGCTCCGGTAGCGCAATCAGGTGCCAGAGTTGTGCGCGCCCTTGGCTAAGCCGCGACCTACTCTTTCAAAGTCTTCTGCGACCTTGTTGTCGTAGGCCGCGCGCTGCGGTAATCAGGCGCA
>CAYWNJ010000107.1:0-7052 GCA_964459535.1 uncultured Rhodobacterales bacterium | reverse complement strand
GCGGGGGCGGAATGGCCATAGATTTGCAAAGCGGTTTTGGGAGACGGAGAGTACGCTAGGGCGTGAGCGCGAGCTTATGATCGTCATCTGCAAAAAATGGCATGTCGCCAAGCGTCTGCTTGAGCGGGTTCGTCAGGTGACAAATGTTCCCGCCATTGAGTATCTGTTTAACGAAGAGGATACTGTGCTGCCGGATTTGGGCGGCATACAAAAGACGTTGGGGAAGCGGGCGCGCCATCGGCGGGCATTGATGCGCATGCTGTTCGACTATTTTGATACGGACCGGCTGATTGTTTGTTTGGATCCGGCAGAGATTGACCTAATCCAAGATTTTTGCTCGGATCGTTGCACAACGCGCCTGCTTGAGGTGGAATGTCAGTTCACCGATGATTACTTGGTTGGGCATGCCATGCGCGTTGGTTTGGCAGGCGAGCAAACCAGTAAAGAAACGCTTGAACGACTGCTTCCGACAATTCGCGGAGACATCATCTTAGAATCAGATCGGATCCGCGATGCCGAGTTTAAACATCTCGCCCGCATGCGCGAGGGGACTGATCTTGAGCAAAATGCCCAGGCCTTGGCCGCATTTTTATCGATTGGACCCGAGCAGGCGCATCACATCGTCGACGCAGACTATCTCTTTGTCGACTAGGGCCAGGCATAGAGTTTAATGCAGATCATCCTACATACCGGGGTGCATTTCACTGAAGAAGAGCGCTTGATCAAGTGCATAATCCGCAATCGAGAGGATTTTGCAAAGCGCGGTGTCGGTGTTCCCGACCCCGAGCGCTACCGCAAATTAATACGCGATGCGGTTGTCGCGATAGGAAAAACCCAGCCCGCGCCGGGGGCCCGCGATGTTCTGCTTGATGCGATTTTGGAGGATGATGTATCGGATCGGATCATCTTGTCGCTTCCACATTTTTTTGGGGTTCCGCGCTATTGTTTGCGAAATGGATGGCTTTACCACAGCGCGGCCTCTCGGATGGCTACAATCTCTGCGCTCTTTCCAAATGATGAGGTCGAGCTGTTTATGGGGATCCGCAATCCCGCGACTTTTTTGCCCAAAGTGTACGAAAAGACCCCTGTGAGCGGGTTTGACGCATTTTTTGGCGCCAGCGATCCGGCGCAATTGCGCTGGTCCGATACATTCAAGGCCATCCGCACCGCGGCGCCTAAAGTGTCGATTACCACATGGTGCTATGAGGATGCCCCAATCCTCTGGCCGCAAATCGTCCGCGAGATTGCAGCGCTTGAGCACGGGCAGCGGATTATGGGTGGGTTTGATCTACTTTCGCGGATCATGCGCCCAGAGGGAATGAAGCGCTTTCGCGACTATCTCAAATCCCATCCTGATATGCCCGAGATTCACAAGCGCCGGGTGATGATGGCATTCCTGGACAAATTCGCCGATGAAAGCGCGATTGAAGAGGAAATAGATATGCCAGGATGGACAGAAGAGCTGATCGACGATCTTTCGGAAATATACGAAGAGGACATCTTTGAAATTCAGCGCATTCCAGGCGTCACCATGATTGCGCCATAAGATGTCGTCGGCAAAGTACCGAGGCTACATGCCAAGTGCTTCTTTGTACATTTCAAGCATTGCTTCTTCTTCGGCGATGTCGTCCGGCTCGCGCTTGCGCAGGGCGATTAGTTTGCGCATCACGCGGGTGTCATAGCCCCGTGCTTTGGCTTCTGCCATCACCTCTTTTTGCTGATCTGCAATATCTTTTTTCTCCTGCTCCAGACGTTCAAATCGCTCGATGAACTGGCGCAACTCCTCTGCGGTGACACGATAGCTATCGGGTGCTGCGGGTGTTGCCTCATTGGACTCGGTCATATCGCTCTCCTAGCTGTCACAAGCCCTTTCCCTATCCGGGCTCTGGCACGCTCGCAAGCGACAATAGAGGGGCGGACCCCAGTGGGCTTGACCCAATGACAGATGGGTGACTACTGACGTGCAAAGCAAAACCGACTCAATCCCGCAGGCTCAAAACCGCCTCTCTTAAAGACAAGGAAGATCCCATGGCAGAAGAGCAAACATCCCAGGTTTCGCAGTATTTGGTTTGGGGCGGTACATTGCTGACACTTATCGGTTTGATCGCCCTCATATGGGGGATTGTTCAGGTCATGCGCGCCCGGCGCCACAACCTCTCCGAAGAGGAAACGCGCGCATTGCTTGGCCGCGTCCTTCCAACAAATTTCGGCGCGCTGGCGGTTTCAGTGCTGGGCCTGATGCTGGTCATTCTCGGCATCTCGTTCAGCTAGAGCGTGTTTTGCTCAATCAAAAAAAGAAGTATTCAAATTCGCGTTCGAGGCAAAGCCGAGAGGCAGCGAATTTGAATTCAATTTAATAAAACACGCTCTAACACGCGCATTTGGCCAGAAGCTCAGAACCGATCACGCCGCCAGCTTGCCATCAGAATCGTCACGTTTGAACTTCGCAAGCTTCTCGATCGTATGTTGTGCAGCGTTGACCAGCCTATCTGAAGTCTCCGCGCTTTCATGCGCGATATTCAGGTTATCCTTGGCATTTGTAGACACTTTCTGCGCCGCGTTTTGGATATTCTGAGACAGGGTAAGCTGCTCTGTGCCCGCGCGCGAGAGTTCCGCCGCGCAGGCCGCGCTTTGGGAAATGGCCTGATTGATCTCGGATAGTGCCTCATTCGTGCGACCAACAAGGCTGACACCCTCGGCAACAGAATGGCGCACCCGCGCCGTCAGATCACGGATACTGTGCGCCGCTTCGGAAGATTTGTTAGCCAACGCGCGGATCTCTTGGGCAACGACTTTAAAGCCCTCCGCACTTGCCTTTTCACCGCCGCGAACTGCTTCAACCGAGGCGTTTAAGCTGAGCAGATTGGTCTGCATCGAGATATCTTCGATAGAGTTGAGGGCCGAGATAATCTCGTCCGTCGAGCTGCTGATATCGCTGATCTGCTCAGAAAGGGACGCCGCAAGGGTCCGCCCCATCGACGCGTTTTCATTCGCTGCCGCGCAAAGCTTATCCGTGGTTTCCGCCTGTTCTGCTGCAGATTTGGCTGTCGTTGAAAGATCATTCAGCGATGACGTCACATTTTGAAGCGCCAAAGACTGTTGCTCAGAGCTTTTGACAACTACATCGCTTTGTTTTGCAATGTGCTGACCGTCCGACACAACCTCTAGCGCGGTTTGCTCGACAGAGGCCATGAGCGTACTAATCCCGTGCGACATCCGCTCGACCGCAGCACCAATATCACTAAACCGCCCCTGATAATCATCCGACATCCGCGCGGTTAAATCGCCATCCCCGATTTGGTTAAGGATTGCAAAGAGTTCGCTCAATCCCCGCTCAGAGATCTCGCATAGGTCATTGACGCTACTACATAGATCGCGGAAGACGCCTTGCTTATCGGCCAGGTCTATCGACATTTGAAAATCGCCTTGCCCCGCCGCAGAAACCGATCTTTGCACCTCTTCCGCGACCTCGGCGAATTGGGCCAGCGTGTTATTCATCGCCTGTTGGATACCCAAGAGCTGACCGCCATATTCGCCTTCCATCTTGCGATTAAGGTTGCCTTCGGACACCGCGTTGAGACTTTGCTCGATCTCTTTCATCGCCCCCTCGGTCGTATCACACAGTGCGTTGATCCCTGTGCACAGATGCAACAAAAACGCAGTCCGCCCTTCGGTCTTTAGGCGTTTGCTATAGTCGCCATTCGCGCAGGCTTCGACAACTTCGGCAACCTCTGCCTCGACCTCCATGCGCTTGGCCTTGTCTTGTTGGTATTTCTCTTCTTCGGCGTTCTTGTTGTCGGTAATGTTGCCGATGATCCGATTGAACAGAACGCTCGTTTCATAGGCTTCGTCACCATAGTCCAGCTCAATCGGCTCTACATCACCGCCATCGTTGCGCGCCGCATGGGCCATGGCCTCTTGCAAGATACCCGTTCCCATAGGCGCGTCATGTTCGTGTACGTTGAGCCCCTCACGCTCATAGTGTTCAGACACACGCAGGCCGTTGCCCCCGCCATCTGGGAGTGATTTCAACACAACATCCACGGCCTTGAACACGATATAGGCAATCCCGAACGACCAGAGAAAGAACAGCGCAACGCCGCCCAGCTGAACGCTGAATTGGCCAAGCCGTGATCCGGCAAGCAGGCTTTCCTGAGGCGCAAAGAATGCAACAGCGAGTGTACCAAAGGCGCCGGCAAAGCCATGGACGGGGATCGCGCCCAGCGGATCGTCTAGTTTTAGGATATCTTCCAAAAGATAGGTAGAGGCATGGACAACCACGCCGCCGAGCGCGCCAATCAAGAACGAGGTTTGCGGTGTCATGACATCTGCGCTAGCTGTAATCGCAACCAGCCCGCCGAGTAGACCGTTGATTGTCGCCTCCGGCTTGAAGAGGCCGGACGTTACGCGCCCGACGATCATCAGCGTCACACCGCCGCCGCCTGCGGCCACCACGGTATTCACGATAACAGAGGCAAAATCTCCGGTTCCCGACAGCAGCGATCCGCCGTTAAAGCCAATCCAGCCAACCCAAAGGATGATAGCGCCCAGCGTTGCCAAAACGGGCGAGTGGCCATGAAGCCGCCGCGGCTTTCCATTCTCGTCAAATTTGCCCATCCGGGGCCCAATGATGATGATCGCCGCCAACGCGACCCAAGCGCCAACGGAATGTACGACGGAGGAGCCTGCGAAATCCATGAACCCGTAGCCCGCAAGCAGAGGCTCACTGCTGCCATTGAGCGACCCGCCCCAGGCCCAATGCCCTGCGACCGGGTAGATCACCGCCGCAATCAGCAACGCGCCCAAGAGATAGCCGTTGATCGTCATACGTTCAGCCACTGCCCCGGACATGACCGTCGCAGCGGTGCCGCAAAACATCAGTTGAAAGACGAAGAAGGTCAGGCTCCAATCACCAGCAGAGCCAAAGAAGGCAAGCTCGGGTTGCCAGCCAATCCACCCGCCAACCGACGTGCCGAACATAAGCATATAGCCGATCGCGCCAAAGCACACGGTTGAGACAACGAAGTCCATAAGGTTCTTTTGCGCCACATTCACCGAGTTCTTTGCTCGGACCGACCCCGCCTCTAGCAGCAAGAACCCCGCTTGCATGAGAAAGACCAGCGCCGCTGCCGTGGCGGTCCAGACATGATCAACGTCGCCTTGCAACGCAAATTGCTCCGGTGCGCCAGCGGCCAATGCCGGGGATGCAAAAAGAGCGGTGGTTGCAATGAATGTTGGAATGCCTGCGCGCATGAATCCTGACCTCAATCTGAATAGACCTCGGCCCGTCCTACGGCGCGGTGGTTAATTTCGGGTTATCTGGGATGCGTTCTTGCAGCGGCCATGCAAGTTCGAAATATTGCCCCCCGCTATTGTCGTCGCGGTAAATTAGGGTGAAAAAGGCGGCATGAAACCGATAAATCTTGCTGCTAAGCTCGCTCAATTTGACACGCACTGGGATCCGTATGTGATTGCGGATTACAATGACAACGAGGTTATGGTTGTCAAATTCAAGGGTGAGTTCCCCTTTCATTTGCACGAAGACACGGATGATTTCTTTCTTGTGTTATCGGGCGAGATGGTGATGGACCTTGACGGCGAAAGCCATGACGTTAGGGCCGGTGAGCTTTTCATCGTGCCAAAGGGCGTTACCCATCGCCCGCGCGCAAGCGCCGAGTGTCAGGTGCTGCTGATCGAGCCCAGGGGCGAGCCGAATACGGGCGATCCAGCGACCGCAGCGCCGAAGCCTCGGATTTGAAACAACGCAAGCTGGCTCAATATAGGTATCGTATGGAATGTTGCCCGGCCCCTTAAACCTAATCACGGATGTCGAAGGCCTAAGGGTTGGGAACGCGCAAGATGCGGCGTTGAAATCCGGTGTGACGGTTCTGACTGCCGAGGCGGCCTTTACCGCCTCTGTCGCTGTCATGGGCGGCGCGCCAGGCACGCGGGAGACGGATCTTCTTGCGCCGGATAAATCGGTGGCGCAGGTAGATGCGCTAGTGCTGTCGGGTGGATCCGCTTTTGGCTTGGACGCCTGCTCGGGCGTGTCGGATAGGTTGCGCGACTTGGGACGGGGCTTTGAGATCGCCGGGGCGCGCGTGCCGCTGGTGCCAGGGGCGATCCTGTTTGACTTGCTCTCGGGCGGGGACAAAGGCTGGTCCGTCAATCCCTATCGCGCGCTGGGGCAAGCGGCATTTGACGCGTCGGGCCAGCACTTTGATTTGGGAAGTGTCGGGGCTGGCACCGGGGCGGCGACCGCGATGACGAAAGGCGGGCTCGGCTCTGCGTCCCTAGTGTTGCCATCGGGGATCACGGTTGGGGCCTTGGTTGCCGCCAACCCGGTGGGGAGTGTAACAACGCCCGGAGATCGGCATTTCTGGGCCGCCCCTTTTGAGATTGATGGCGAGTTTGGGGGGCTAGGACCAGACCCAAATGCGGGGCTTGGGCGCACGCTTGAAAGCCGAAAGCGCGCAGCAATGCAGGCAGGGGGCAATACAACGATTGCGATTGTGGCGACAGACGCGGCGCTGAGCAAAGCAGAGTGTCAGCGCGTGGCCTGGGCTGCGCAGGATGGGATCGCGCGGGCCTGTGTGCCCGCCCATAGCCCGGCGGATGGGGATCTGGTCTTTGCACTCTCGACCGACGCGCAGCCGATGCCAAAGCCCGCGCGCGACTTGACCTTGATTGGCCATGCTGCCGCGCTTTGCCTCAGCCGGGCGATCGCGCGCGCAGTCTTTCTTGCAACGCCTGCGCCGGGCGATCTCTTACCGTGTTGGAGTACATTGAATGCCTAGCCTCCGCCTCAACGGGATTGACCTGCATTATGCGGTCAGCGGAGAGGGTCCGCCCCTTTTACTGCTGGCGGGGTTGCTTTCAGATAGCGCGAGCTGGGGTCCGCTGGTTCCGCTGCTCTCTGCGCATCACCAGGTTATCCGGCCGGATAACCGCACCACGGGGCGGACGCAGCCTTGGGATGCGCCTGTGACCATTGCGCAGATGGCTGAGGACGCTGCCGCGTTGATGCGCGTGCTTGGGCATGAGCAGTATCA
>CAYWNJ010000106.1:0-7060 GCA_964459535.1 uncultured Rhodobacterales bacterium | reverse complement strand
CTTTCACGTTATAGTCGATCACGCGTTTGACGGGCACTGGGACCTTCATGAGCGTTCCTCTCCTCTGATTTGCGACTCGCCCCTCAGCGCGCCGAATAACTCTGCGACGGTTTAGCGAAGGCTGCGCCGGGGAAACAGCGTAAAATCGTCACGTTTTGTCCCAGGGACGCCGCGTTACCGGTTTGCACCGGGCACCCAGAGCACATCTGCACGGCCCTGATCATTGGCAATGCGTGCGGCAACAAAGAACCAATCGCTGAGCCGGTTGAGATATTTGACCGCCGCCGGGTTGATCGCCTCCATCGTCGCAAGCTCGACCGTCAGGCGCTCTGCACGCCGCGCGACCGTCCGGCAGACATGCAGATGCGCCGCAAGCGCGGATCCTCCGGGCAGGATGAAGCTTCGGAGTGGCTCAAGCGCTGCGTTCATCGCGTCAATCTCTTGCTCAAGCCGGTCAACTTGCGCCTCGGCCATGCGCAGCGGCGGATATTCAGCCTCGGCGTCTTGCTCCATATCCGGGCGGCACAGATCGGCGCCAAGATCAAAGAGGTCGTTCTGAATACGGCCCAACGCCGCATCAACATCGCCTTCCGATTCGCATCGCGCAACGCCAAGAAACGCATTGAGTTCATCGGCTGTCCCATAGGCGCTGACCCGCAGCGCGTGCTTTGCAACGCGCGCACCGTTTCCAAGCGCGGTTTCCCCGGCGTCCCCTGTCTTGGTGTAGATCTTATTGAGTACGACCATTTTTATTGCCCTCCCGCGCCGCGCGTTGCGACATAAATGACGATTAGGATCACGGCGATCAATTGCGCACCAATCCGGTAGCGCATTATGCGGTTGGCATTACGATGCGCCCAGCCGCTGCCTTTACCAAACCCGCCCAGCCCCGTGACCAGAACACCAAGCACCATAAAACAGGCGATAACGACCAGGACAAAGAATGGGTCATTTGGCATCAGGCACTCCTTTTCAAGCTCTAAATTGCAGATGTAGAGGATTAGCCAAGGAAGTCGATTGAAAGATTGCCTCTGCCGATCCTAACAGGACGCGGAATAGGCTCTAAATGTTCCCATTTTTGCCGCAAACGAAACTTATGTTAATCTTAACGCTACACATAAGTGGTGATTGAGGGGCAGAGAAATGCAAGACGAAGCTAATCAGTTTAATCCACAATTGGCCAACTTGGGTGAGGGAGAGTGGTTAACCAAGCTTTCTCAGATCGCCGAAGCGCATGGTGATTTCACGGCGCTTGGGACAGAGCATTTTGCTGCTTTTGTGAATGGGAATGACACGCTCTTTGTCAGCTTTGAAACCGTCCAAGGTATTCGCAGCTTGAGTGAGGCACAGTCCCCCTTGGGCTGGGAGCTTTCGCGCGCACTTGGTTGGTCAAGCCTCTGTCTCGTCAGCAACGGCGACACTTGGTTTCGAGACGCAGAGATCTACGCGTTTTTCGATAACTTAATTGATGACGGTGCCTTTGACGCTTATGAGCGGGTTGTGTTTTACGGCGCGGGGCCTTGCGGATATGCGGCTGCGGCGTTTTCTGTCGCCAGCCCCGGCGCAACGGTTGTCGCGATACAGCCGCAGGCGACGCTTGATCCAACAATTACAAATTGGGATCCGCGCTTTGTTAGCAAACGGCGCACAGATTTTTCCTCGCGCTATGGATATGCGCCCGATATGTTGGATGCCGCATCCGAGGCGTTTATCATCTATGATCCGTCAGAGACATTTGACGCGATGCATGCTGCATTATTCTCGCGCCCGAATGTAACAAAATTGCGTGTCCGCCACCTAGGCGGCGCTATTCAAACGCAGTTTATCAACATGGAAATCCTGTTCCGGATCTTGGCCAAGGCCTCTGTGGGTAAGCTCAACCCTGCGACCTTCGCGCAAATCTGGCGCGTTCGCCGAGACCATCCCCCTTACCTACGCAACCTGCTGGCGGCAATCGACAATCAGGGCCATGATTATCGAAGTAAGGTTCTCTGCGAATATGTGGTGGGGCGCAGGCCCGCTCCTTTTTTCGCGCGCCGACTGAAATCGCTAAAGAGCCTTGCCGGATAAAGCGACGGTCTGCGGCGTCGAGCCTCGCCGGATTAGACTTGGACGCGCGAATCCTGCGTGCTAATCGATGGGCATGACGCACCGCATCACGCTTCGGCGCCCCGACGATTGGCACTTGCACCTGCGTGACGGCGCTATGCTGCAGGCCGTCCTACCCTATTCGGCCCAGCATTTTGCCCGTGCGTTGATCATGCCCAATCTGGTTCCTCCTGTCGTGACCCGCGCACAGGCTGCCGCGTATCGTGATCGAATTATCTCAGCGCTCCCAAGTGATATGACATTTGAGCCGCTCATGACGCTTTACTTGACAGAGCAGACCGATCCTGAAGATGTCAGAGCGGCCCATGCGCAAGGACTTGTTTGCGCCGTAAAGCTCTATCCGGCCGGTGCCACGACCAATTCTGCCTCGGGTGTCACCAATTTTGACAACGTACGGGGTGTTTTGGAAACCATGGCAGAGATTGGCTTGCCGCTCTGCGTGCATGGAGAGGTCACAGACCCCGAAGTTGATATCTTTGACCGTGAAGCTGTCTTTATCGAGCGGGTGCTGGACCCGATCCGCCGCGCCACGCCCGGACTTCGCGTCGTCATGGAGCATATCACGACCGAAGATGCGGTTGATTACGCCCGGTCCCAGGATGCAAGTCTTGGGGCCACAATCACGACCCATCATCTTGTGATTAACCGCAACCACATCCTCGCCGGGGGCATTCGCCCACATTATTACTGCCTGCCTGTGGCCAAACGTGAGCGACATCGCCAAGCGCTGCGTGCTGCGGCCACCTCGGGCGAGGCGCGCTTTTTCCTCGGCACAGATAGCGCGCCGCATACGGATGCCGCGAAATTGCAACCCTGCGGGTGCGCGGGTTGCTTTACCGCCGCTAATACGCTCTCAATCCTAGCGCATGTCTTTGAGGAAGAGCAAAGCTTGGACACGCTCGAAGCGTTTACCTCTTTGAATGGCCCCGCATTCTATGACCGCCCGGTGAATACGGACACTGTGACCTTGAAGAAAGAGGCCCCCGACTATCCCGATTATGTAGAGACGGTGGATGGGCCGGTTACCGTTTTTGATCCTGGCTTTCCGCTGAGCTGGTCGGTTGAATGATGTTGCGGCGCGATAAACGCTCCCTATCTGAACACGTCGTTTTTGCGTATTCTCAAGGAATGACATAGCCATGATACCCAGCCAGTTCCCTCCCAAATCGGAGATAGCGACACTTACCGCAAAAGCCCTTTTGGATGTCGAGGCGATCCATCTGAACTCTGAGAGCCCGTTTACGCTGGCCTCCGGCCTGCCGTCCCCGACATATATTGATTGTCGCAAGCTGATCTCCTTTCCAAGATTGCGCAGCGTTTTAATGGATTTTTTGGCGGTTACGGTGATGCGTGAGGCCGGGTTTGAAGCCTTTGATAATGTCGCGGGCGGTGAGACCGCGGGCATCCCATTTGGCGCGTTGATTGCCGAACGGCTCGCCCTGCCGATGAGCTATGTGCGCAAAAAGCCAAAGGGATATGGGCGCAACGCGCGGATCGAAGGGGTGATGCATCCGGGGCAGAATGTCCTCTTGGTCGAGGATTTGACCACTGATGGGGGATCCAAGCTTAGCTTTGTCGATGCCATTCGCGACACGGGTGCCAAGTGCGCCCATACCGCCGTGATCTTTAGCTACGGGATTTTTCCCGAGACAGAAAAAGTGCTTGGCGATCACGGGGTGCGGTTGCACGCGCTATGCACTTGGTGGGATGTTTTGTCAGTGGCCAAAGAGACGGATCGTTTTGATGAGGCTACGCTGCAAAGCGTCGAGGCATTTTTGAACGATCCCAGAGGCTGGCAAGCGGCATACCAATCCCGCAATTAAGTCGTTCCACCTTAAAACCAAGGCATCGGGCGGTACTTCGGATAGCGCCGTTCCGAGGGGTGGCGCAATCGCGCCGCCCGTCAAACCGTAGGTTTGCCTCCGGCAAAACGGGGGCGGAACGGCGCGGCGCAACGGGGCCCGTTGCGCGGGAGATTTGTTCGGGGCGACGTGCCTCAGGTTTAAGGTGGGAGGCTTGGCGAACGTCGACGGGCCCAAAACATACAGACTTGCTAACAGCATTTCCAGATTGCGGCAGGGGGGCCGTCGAGGCTAGGACAAAGAGGTCACGATTTCGGGGGAGGTCTGACGTCGCAAGGGGGTCAAAATGAATGATGTGAGTGGAACGCCGCAAGGCTTCCCGGAGCTGCAAGCAACCACGACCATGCCGCATTCGATTGAGGCAGAGCAGCAATTGCTGGGCGCGATCCTGACCAATAACGACATCTATGACCGCATTGCCTCGATTATTGAGCCGCATCACTTCTTCGACCCCGTGCACGCGCGGATCTTTGAGATTGCCGCAACGCGGATCGGCAAGGGCCAATTGGCCAGCCCTGTTACGCTCAAAGCGTTTATGGAAGAGGATGAAGGGCTCAAAGAGCTTGGCGGCCCCGCCTATTTGGCGCGGCTGGCAGGCGCGGCGATCAGTGCCTTTGCGGTGCGCGACTATGCGCAAATGATCTATGATCTGGCGATCCGCCGCGAGCTGATCGGTCTTGGACGCGACATTTCCGCAAAAGCGGCGCGGATGGACGTCGATGCAGAACCGCGTGAGCAGATTGTCGAGGCCGAGCAAGCGCTCTACCAGATGGCCGAGAAAGGCGCCTCGGAAAGCGGGTTTCAAAGCTTTCTCAAGGCTGCGACCGATGCGGTAAATGTGGCAAACGCTGCGTATGAACGGGAGGGCGGCCTATCTGGGGTGTCCACCGGCTTGATTGATTTGGACAAAAAGCTTGGCGGGCTGCACAGCTCGGATCTGTTGATCCTCGCCGGGCGCCCGTCGATGGGAAAGACATCGCTGGCAACCAACATTGCCTTTAACATTGCCAAATCCTATCGGCGCGGTATGCGCCCCGATGGCACGGAGGGTGCCCTTGAGGGCGGTGTTGTCGGCTTTTTCAGCCTAGAGATGAGCGCGGAGCAGCTTGCCGCGCGTGTGCTCAGCGAAGCCTCCGAAGTGCCTAGCGAACAAATCCGGCGTGGTGACATGACCGAAGAAGAGTTCCGCCGCTTTGTCGAGGCGGCAAAGGCGCTAGAGGCGTGCCCGCTTTATATCGACGACACGCCCGCGATCCCCATTGCCCAGCTCACCGCGCGGGCACGCCGATTAAAGCGGACCTATGGGCTGGATGTGCTTGTTGTGGACTATATCCAGCTTGTGCGCGGCACCTCTGACAACCGCGTGCAAGAGATTGCGGAAATCTCAATGGGCCTTAAGGCGATTGCCAAAGAGCTGAGCATTCCTGTGATCGGCTTGTCTCAGCTCTCTCGTCAGGTCGAATCCCGCGAGGATAAGCGCCCGCAACTCAGCGACCTGCGCGAATCGGGTTCGATTGAGCAAGACGCAGATGTTGTGATGTTCGTGTTCCGCGAGGAATATTACAAGGAGCGCGAAAAACCCGGGGATGATGATCTTGAAGCGATGGCCAAATGGCAGCAAGAGATGGAGCGCTTGCATGGGCGGGCCGAGGTCATCATTGGCAAACAGCGGCATGGCCCGATTGGCACGGTGGATCTCAGCTTTGAAGGGCGCTTTACCCGCTTTGGCAACCTTGTCAAACCTTGGCAGCAAGACGGGGAACGCGGATTTTGAGGGATGCTATGCTCGGGCGTCGCGATGTGCTCGCAACCGGGATGGCGGCGCTGATGATGCCTTCGGCGCACGCGCAAAACAGCCGCTTTATGTGCCTGCCGAAGAGGCGCGCCATGCAGGGACTATCATGATGTGGCCTGCCTCAAGGCGGGTGCATCCTGATCCGGTCTTTTTGTCGATGTTGCAAAAAACGATTGCGCAGATCGCGGGTACAATTGCGGAATTTGAGCCCGTCTATCTCTTGGCCGACAAGGCGCTGCATCCGCAGATTAGGCGGCAGGTCAGCGCGGGCGTAGAGCTTTGGGATATCCCGACCGAGGATCTTTGGGCGCGGGATGCGGGGCCTCTTTTTGCCTGGTCGGGCGATGATCTGGTCGTCAGTCACATTGCGTTTAACGGATGGGGCCGCAAGCAAGTGCATCGGCGTGACAGACAGGTTGCCGCGCGCGTGGCGCGCCGGATGGGACTTAAGGTGATCGCCTCTGGTCTGGTGGGCGAGGCGGGCGGTGTTGATCATGATGGGCACGGAACCCTCATTGCGCATGAGAGCAGCTGGGTCATCCGCAATCGCAATCCCGGCCTGAGCCGGGCAGAGATCGAGGCTCGGCTTTTGCGCGCCTATGGAGCGGAGCGGCTGGTTTGGTCTCCGGGATTAAAGGGGCAGGATATTACGGATTACCATATCGACAGTTTGGCACGTCTGACCGGGCCGGGCCGGGTCCTGATCAACCTGCCCGATCCTCCCGCCTCTGACGACCCGTTTCACCAAGCGGCCTTAGAGACCTATGATCGGCTTGTCGAAGCGGGCCTAAATGTCGAAGCAATCCCCGAGCCGACGCGGCGCCGGGTGAGTAGTTTTGATTTTGTCGCCTCTTACGCCAACTATTACGCCTGCAATGGGGGCGTTATTGCCGCGCAGTTTGGAGACCCCGAGGCCGATGCGCTGGCAGCAGAGGCGCTGGCCCGGCATTACCCTGGAAGAGAGATTGTGACCCTGAATGTCGATCCTCTCGGAGAGGTTGGCGGCGGTATCCATTGCGCAACACAGCAAATTCCGGCCTAAGCGTCCGACCTTAAATCTGAGACATCCCACAGCCGTTCGAATCGCGCCGTTCCGAGGAGAGGCGCAATAGTGCTGCCCGTCAAACCGTAGGTTTGCCTTCGGCAAAGTGGGGGCGGAACGGCGCGGCTGGGCAGTGCCTGTTGCGCGGGAGGCATAGCCTAGCGACTGAATATTGATCCTGTATCCGCTTAACCCCCAGCCATCCGAAGGATGGCAACGCGCCGACCGCCCCCACGGGCGGCGCGTACCGCG
>CAYWNJ010000105.1:0-7107 GCA_964459535.1 uncultured Rhodobacterales bacterium | reverse complement strand
TCGGGAAAGAGCACCGTCTGGCCGGGGTGGTCGGCGTCGATGTCAAACCCGTGCTCAGCATACAGCGCCTGGTATCCGGCCCGCGCCTCTGCATCGCTTTCCGCCATGCTGCTGCGGCCCGCGACGGCCATGGCAATGCCAGCATCGCGCAACCAAATCATGCCCGCAATCGAGACGGCAAAACTACCTGGCCCGCGTTCTACGTCATGGGACGCGGCGGCGTAGGCATCAAGCGAGATGCGCAAGGTCAGTTTGCCCGGAAACGCCGCATTCAACGTCTTGAGCCCGGTTTGCACGCGCGGGCGCATCATCGGGCGCATGGCGTTGGTCAAGATCAGCACGTCATAGCCTCGCGCAAGCGCCGCACGCGCCATCTCGATCATCTGCGGGTTCATAAAGGGCTCGCCCCCGGTAAAGGCGATCTCTCGAACGCCCCAGCCCCGCGTTTCAAGCTGGTCAAGATAACTCTCCACCTCTTGAACGGTCAAATAGACCAGCGCATCGTTGCTTGGCGAGCTTTCGATGTAGCAATTAACGCATTCGATATTGCAGAGCGTTCCGGTGTTGAACCACAAGGTTTGAGGATTGCTAAGCGCCACATGGGCGCGTTCTGATCCGTCTGCCGTGCGCAGCGGATCCAGAAATTTACCCGCATTCCCATCGGCCTGATCTTTCATTGTTCTTTCCCACGTTCGCTGACTGCTCGCCTTCATTCCTAAACAAGCGCAGCCAAAGAACAAGACGGCCTGACACCATTGTGAAGCCGCCACGACATGCTAGGATACCCCCAAAGCGAATAGGAGAGCGCTATGGTCTCGCGCACCATTCCAGTTGACCCCTTTGAGCTGATCATTTTTGGCGGCACCGGGGATTTGGCGCAGCGCAAAATCCTGCCCGGCCTCTTCCGCCGCTACTGCGCCGGGCAGATGCCAGACGCTGCCCGCGTTATCGGTGCGGCACGCAGCGAAATGGACACGTCCGGCTATCGCGCATTCGCCGCCTCCGCCATCCGCACCTATAGCGGCGCGCAGGATGTCGACGACGCGCAACTGGCCGCGTTCCTTGACCGCCTAGAGTTCGTCTCGCTTGACGCGGTGGGAGAGGCGGGCTGGCCCGCACTCGCGGCCTTGCTGCGTCCGGGATGCATCCGCGCCTTTTATTTCTCGGTCGCGCCCAACCTCTTTGCTGCGCTCGCGTCTCGGCTCAATCACTACGGTCTGACCGATGAGGCAACCCGTATCGTTGTTGAAAAACCCTTTGGACGGGATCTTGCCTCGGCCAAAGCGCTGAATTCCGACCTTGCTGCTTTCTTTGACGAGGCTCAAATCTACCGTATTGACCACTACTTGGGCAAAGAGACGGTGCAAAACCTGATGGCGGTGCGCTTTGGCAACACGCTGTTCGAGCCGCTCTGGAACAGCCAATATGTGGATCACATTCAAATCACCGTGGCCGAGACGGTCGGTGTTGGCGGCCGCGGCGCCTATTATGACCAAGCCGGTGCCATGCGCGATATGGTGCAAAACCACCTGATGCAGCTTTTGTGCCTGATCGCGATGGAGCCCCCTTCGCGCTTTGAGCCAGACGCGGTGCGCGATGAAAAGCTCAAAGTCATCCGCGCGCTTGATCCCGTTGCCCCCTATCACATCGTGCGCGGGCAGTACGAAGCAGATACCAACGCGCCCTCTTTTCGCGACGCAGTTGGCGATGAACGCTCGCGCACCGAAAGCTATATTGCGCTCAAAGTCGGGGTGTCGAATTGGCGTTGGGCGGGCACGCCCTTTTATCTACGCACCGGCAAGCGGATGCGCGCACGCTCCTCCGAAATTACCGTGGTTTTCAAGGAGCGACCGCACTCGATTTTCGAAGATGATCAAGGCCACCGCAATATCCTCTCCATTCGCCTCCAGCCGAACGAAGGCATTACCCTAGGCGTGACCATCAAAGAGCCTGGGCCGGGCGGGATGCGCTTGGTGGATGTCCCGCTTGATATGACTTTCGCACAAGCGCTTGGGCCAGAGATTGGCGATCCACCAGATGCTTATGAGCGCCTTATCATGGATGTGATCCGCGGCAATCAAACCCTTTTCATGCGCGGGGATGAGGTCGAGGCCGCCTGGGCTTGGACCGATCCAATCATCGCCGGGTGGCAGGCTCGTAGCGACGTGCCCAAACCCTATGCCTCCGGTAGCGAAGGGCCCTCGGATGCGGTGCAACTTTTGGCGCGCGATAGGCGGGTCTGGCGGGAGATTAAACCATGAATATCATTGACTATCCAGATCGCGAGATGCTTGCGATCAATGTGGCCAACACACTCGCGGGCGCGCTCGAGAACAGCCTCTTTCAGCATGAATGGGCATCATTCGCGGTGCCCGGCGGCACAACCCCCGGCCCGATCTTCGACGTGCTCTGCGCCGCCGACCTAGATTGGGCGCGAGTGCATGTGCTCCTAACGGACGAGCGCTGGGTCGATGAAAGCTCTGAGCGTTCAAACGGCGCGCTCCTGCGTCGCCGCCTCTTGGTTAACAGGGCCGCGTCTGCCCAGTTTTTGCCGCTCTATGTGCCGGGTGCGACCGCCGCAGAAGGGGCCGCGCAGGTCAGCGCCGAGCTCGCCGAAGAACTGCCAATCTCGGTCCTGTTGTTGGGCATGGGCGCGGATCGTCACACCGCCTCGCTCTTTCCCGGCGCCTCTGGGCTCTCCCAGGCGCTCGCACCGGACGCCCCTCTTGCCTGCCCGATCTTTCCCGCGCACCAAGAGCCACGCGTCAGCCTCTCCGCCGCCACCCTCAACGGCGCGCTCAACAAGCATTTGGTCATCACCGGGGACGAGAAGCGCCGCGCGCTTGAAAGCGCGGCTGACTACCCGCCCGAAGAGGCTCCCATCCGCGCTGTGATCGACAATCTCACCATACATTGGGCCCCGGAATGAGCACTTGGACAACCCTCGCCAGCCATGCAGAGGCCGCACGCACGCGCCGTATACTCGATCTCTTTGCGGCAGACCCCGCCCGCGCCGATCACTTCTCGGTTGAGGCCGGAAATATCCGCTTTGACTATTCGAAAACCAATATGGATACCCCAACACGGGATACACTCTTAGCTTTGGCGCACGCCGTACCGGAAGCGCGCAAAAAAATGTTCTCTGGCGCGCCCATCAATACGACCGAGCGGCGCGCTGTGCTCCACACCGCCTTGCGGAACCTGGATGGCGCGCCCGTCTTCGTTGCCGCACAGGATGTCATGCCCGGCATATCGCAAACGCTTGAGCGTATGGAGCGCTTCGCCCATGGGACACGCAGCTCCGACATCACCGATGTGGTGAATATCGGCATCGGCGGCTCGGATCTCGGCCCGGCCATGGCGACCCAAGCGCTGGCCCCCTATCACGACGGACCCCGCACCCATTTTGTCTCAAATGTCGACGGCGCCCATATCGCGGATACGCTGCGCGGGCTTAACGCCAAAACCACCCTTGTCATCGTCGCCTCTAAGACCTTCACAACCATTGAAACCATGACCAATGCCCGCACGGCCCGAGCCTGGATGAAAGACCAGGGCGGAGACCCAAAGGCACAATTCGCTGCCCTCTCCAGTGATCTTGAGCGCACCCAAGCGTTCGGCATCCCGCCCGAGCAGGTTTTCGGCTTCGAGGATTGGGTTGGCGGACGCTACTCGATTTGGGGGCCGATTGGGCTCAGCCTGATGCTCGCCATCGGACCCGACGCGTTCCGCACCTTCCTACGCGGCGGCCAAGCGATGGATACCCATTTTCGCACCGCCGAGGGCGCCCAAAACATGCCCCTCATGCTCGCCCTCACGGGCATTTGGCATCGACAAGGGCTGGGCTATACCAGCCGCGCCGTCTTACCCTATGACCAGCGCCTGGCGCTGCTCCCCGCCTATCTCCAGCAACTAGAAATGGAGAGCAACGGCAAATCAACCCAGATGGATGGCACCCCCCTGCCCCATCCCTCTGGCCCCATCGTCTGGGGCGCCGCAGGCACCAACGGCCAGCATGCCTTTTACCAACTCCTGCACCAAGGCACGGATATAATCCCATGCGAGTTCATGATCGCCGCCGAAGGCCATGAGCCAGAACTTGCCCACCATCACCGCCTGCTGATCGCCAATTGCCTCGCCCAATCCGAAGCGCTTATGCTCGGACGCGACCACAACACAGCCCGAGCAACAATCTCCAATCGCTTCTCCGGCGCCGAGCTCGAACGCCAAGCCGCCCACCGCGTCTTTGACGGCAATCGACCCTCCGTGACACTCGCCTACCCCAAACTTGACCCCTTTACCCTGGGCCAACTCATCGCGCTCTACGAACACCGCGTCTTTGTCGAAGGCATCCTGCTCGGGATCAACAGCTTTGACCAATGGGGCGTCGAGCTGGGCAAAGAGCTCGCCACCGCCCTCGACCCTATCCTAAAGGGCGAAACCTCACCCGACACCAAAGACGGCTCCACCGCCGCGCTTGTCGCCTTCGTCAATCGCCACCAAAACTGACCTATATCTTCCTCTTGCCAAAAATATCCTCGCCGAAGGCAAGACTCTAAATCTCCAAACGCTTGCAAGCCACCCCATCGCTTGGCAGGATCGCGCGAAACCCCGCGCGTTCACCCATAAACGCAAACCGCAAAGGAACCCCCCGATGCTTGGCCAAATGATGACGTTCCCCTTAACGATTTCATCGCTGCTCGACCACGCCGCGCAATATCACGGCGCAACCCCCATCATCTCTGTCGAGACCGCAGGCGGCACCACCGAAACCAATTGGCGCAGCGTCGCGGAAAACAGCAGGCGCCTGGCCAGCGCCCTCACCAAGCTTGGCCTTTCCCCGCAAACCCGCTGCGCCACCATCGCGTGGAATAATCGGCGCCACCTTGAAATCTATTTTGGCGTCTCCAGCGCTGGCTTTGTCTGCCACACTATCAATCCACGCCTCTTCCCCGAGCAACTGGTCTATATCATCAACCACGCCGAGGACGCCGTCATCTTCATCGACGCCACCTTCGTGCCGTTGATCGCCGCGATCCGCGAGAAATGCCCCTGCCTCAAACATATCGTGCTGATGGGCCCCAAAGATGCCGATGCAGCCAGCAAAATCGAGGGGTTGACCTTCTATGATGACCTCATCGCCGAGGGGGATGCCAATTTCACCTGGCCCGAACTGGACGAAAACACCGCCTCGAGCCTCTGCTATACCTCAGGCACCACGGGCAATCCCAAAGGCGTGCTCTATTCTCACCGCTCCACGGTCCTGCACTCACTCGTCGCCGCGCTGCCCGACAGCCTCGACCTTTCGGCACAACACCGCGTGCTGCCCGTTGTGCCCATGTTCCATGTCAACGCCTGGGGCACGCCCTATGCCTGCGCGCTGACTGGCGCGTCGCTCGTCCTACCCGGCCCCGGGCTCGACGGTGCCTCACTGGTAAAGCTCATCGACGGCTACAAGGTCTCTGTCGCGCTTGGCGTGCCAACCATCTGGCTGGGACTGTTGGGTGAGGCGGAAAAGCTTGGCTCAAAACTTGAAAGCTTAGAGCGCACCGTGGTCGGCGGCTCGGCCTGCCCGCCCTCGATGATCGCCGCTTTCCGCGAAAAATTCGGGGTCGAGACCATCCACGCCTGGGGTATGACAGAGATGAGCCCGCTCGGCTCGGTCAACAAACCGCTCGCCAAACATGCCGATCTGCCCGAGGCCGAACAGCACGCCCTGCGAGAGAACCAAGGGCGTCCACCTTGGGGCGTCGAGCTGAAAATCGTGGATGAGAATGGCGCGGACCTCCCCCAAGACGGAAGCGCGCAGGGCGATCTGATGTGCCGCGGGCACTGGATCCTGGACAGCTATTTTCAAAAGTCTCGTGATGAGACCCTCACCGATGGCTGGTTTGACACCGGCGATGTCGCCACCCTAGATACAGATGGCTATTTGAGTATCAAAGACCGTTCCAAGGACATTATTAAATCCGGCGGCGAGTGGATCTCGTCCGTGGATCTTGAGAATATCGCCATCGCTCATCCTCTGTTGGCCGACGCCGCCGTGATCGGCGCGCGGCATGTCAAATGGGACGAGCGCCCGGTTTTGATCGCCGTGACCGCCGAGGGTCAAAGCCCCTCCGAGGCTGAAATCCTGAGCATCTTCAACGATAAAATCGCCAAATGGCAAATTCCGGATAAGGTGGTGTTCACCGACGTGCTGCCGCGCAACGCAACCGGAAAGGTTCTCAAGCGCACTCTGCGCGAGACCTTTGGCGATGTTCTGGTGAACTCCTAGCAAAGGCCCGGCTCATGCATATCGGTTTAATCGGCGGGATTGGCCCGGCTGCGACGGATTTTTACTACCGATCCCTCATCACCCTTGCCGCACAAAAGAACCGCGCGCTTGATTTGACGATTGTGCACGCGGATGCACCGACATTGCTGGCCCATTTGGCGGCGGATGATCAAACCGCACAATGCGCCATCTACGACCGGCTTACGGAGCGGCTCGCCCGAGCCGGGGCGGAGTGCATGGCGATTACCTCGATTGCCGGGCATTTCTGTGTGGACCGTTTTTCCGAAACCGCCGCGCTGCCCGTGATCAACCTTCCCCAAGCGTTGCAGAACTGGCTCAAGACGCAGGGGCTCAACCGGGTTGGCATCCTCGGCACGCAAACCGTGATGGCCTCAGCGATGTATGGCAAACTGGCGCCGGTCGAGTGCCTTGCCCCAGAGGGTACAGAGCTAGAGCGCGTGCATGAGGCCTATGTCACTTTGGCGCAGTCAGGCGTGTCAAGCCCAGAGCTGCAAGCCGTGTTCTTTGCCGCAGGCCGTGCCTTAATGGCGCGCGGGGCAGAGGCGGTCTTGCTGGGGGGTACTGACTTGAACCCCGCCTTTGCAGGTGCCGATTGCGGCTTTCCCATAGTCGATTGCGCGGACATCCATATTCAGGAGATCGCGCAGCGGATTTGAAGCTTGTTGGGTGGATGCTCTCTAGCGCCTCCCGATATATTTTAATGCTGATATTCAACCGCCTCCGCTCTGCTCAAGCCGACCGAGGGTGGCGCGGTACGCGCCGCCCGTGGGGGCGGTCGGCGCGTCGCCATCCTGCGGATGGCTGGGGGC
>CAYWNJ010000104.1:0-7135 GCA_964459535.1 uncultured Rhodobacterales bacterium | reverse complement strand
ACAGCCGAAACCGGCTTTTTGCGCAGGCCACCGGCCATTTCTTGATGCCAAAGCTGCCGGAAGCTGCTGGGACAAAGCCCTAGCAAGGCTGCGCGGGCCGCCCTTGATCTAGCGCCGCGTGATGCCCATAACGGTATTGAAATCAATAGGTGATCTGGCAAAAATATGGATCCGCATATCGCTACTTTTGACAGCGCTTTTTGGGCGACGGCGGGCATAATTGCGCTGCTGCTTATCTTGTCTGGGTTTTTCTCGGGCTCCGAAACTGCGCTGACCGCTGCCTCTCGTGGGAAGCTGCGCAGCCAAGCGGATAAGGGCTCAAGCGGCGCGGCGCGCGCATTGCGCATCACCGAGGATAGCGAGCGTCTAATTGGCTCAGTCCTGCTGGGCAACAATCTGGTGAATATCCTTGCCACCTCCCTGGCCACGCAGCTTTTGCTGCGCGCCTTTGGGGAAAGCGGGGTTGCGGTCGCGACTGGCGTGATGACGCTGATGATTTTGATATTTGCTGAAGTGCTGCCCAAAACCTATGCGATTACCAATGCAGAGCGGGCGGCCTCTGCTGTTTCCGGTCCGATCAGCCTTACGGTCCGCGTCTTCGCGCCCATTGTCGGGGCTGTGCGCCTCCTCGTGCGTGCCGTGTTGCGGGTTTTTGGTGTGCGGATTGATCCGGACAGCCACGTGCTGGCGGTACGCGAGGAAATTGCGGGTGCACTCACACTTGGCCATCAAGAGGGCGTCGTAGAAAAGGAAGATCGGGACCGTATTCTAGGCGCCCTTGATCTAAGCGATCGGCAAGTCGAGGAAATTATGCTCCACCGCTCGGGGATCGAGATGATCAACGCGGCGGACACGCCCGGTGAAATCTTGGAGCAGTGCCTTCAGTCCAATCACACCCGTCTTCCGGTCTTTCGCGAGGAGCCGGAGAATATCATCGGTGTTATTCACGCCAAAGACCTTTTGCGCGCGATGTATAAAACGATTGGTGGGCCTGATGGAGACGCGTCTGCGCTCAAGAACTTCGACATCGCGGATGTTGCGATGGATCCTTATTTTGTGCCAGAGACGACAACTCTGGATGATCAGATGCGCGAGTTTTTACGCTTGCGCACGCATTTTGCCCTTGTGGTGGATGAATATGGCTCGCTCCAAGGGCTGATCACGCTTGAAGATATTCTCGAAGAGATCGTTGGTGAGATCACGGACGAATTCGATCCCGATGAAGAGCACGAGATCGCCGCCGGGGCGGATGGCCACTATAACATTGATGGGGCCATGACAATTCGGGACCTTAACCGCGCGGCGGATTGGTCGTTGCCGGATGACGAAGCCAACACCATTGCCGGGCTGGTCATCCACGAGGCGCAGATGATCCCCGAAATTGGTCAGGTTTTTCGCTTTCACGGGTTTCGCTTTGAAGTCACGGGGCGGGAAGGTAATCGACTTACTGCACTAAAGATACAGCCCTTGGGCGAGTAGTTTACACGTCAGATGCGGCTTTGCTCTACTTTGGCAAACGGATAGGCAAGTAGTCTCCGACACGTTTTGGGATAATGAAAGGGCGGTTTTGACAGATAACGATCCAGATCTAACAACGCTCAGGCGCGCGTTTCATCGGGCACCGGAATTGGGCTTCCAAGAGGCCCAAACCCAAGCGCGCGTTGCCGCTTTTCTGCGGGCGCAAGGTTTGGAGGTGCACGAGGGTGTTGGGGTTGTTGGTATTTTACGGGCGGGCAGCGGTAACCGGGCTATTGGCTTGCGGGCGGATATGGATGCGCTGCCGATTATGGAGACAAGTACGCATGACTATGTCTCCGAAACCCCCGGCGTAATGCATGCTTGCGGGCATGATGGACATATGACCATGCTGCTCGGGGCCGCACGGGCGCTTGCTGCCGCCCCTGATTTCGACGGGGTTGTCGTATTTTTGTTCCAGCCTAACGAAGAGCACGGCCTAGGCGCACAGGCGATGCTAAGCGATGGCGTGTTCGAGCGGTTCCCCGTCGAGGAAGTCTATGCGATCCATAACCTGCCGGGGGCACCGCTTGGGCAGGTCTCCACCCGGGCCGGTCTCATTTGCTCGTCCGAGAGCTTGTTTGAAATTGCCATCCACGGGCAAGGCGGGCACGCGTCAATGCCTCAAGCCGGACGTGACGCCCTGACAATAGGCGCGGAAATCGTGCAAGCCTTGCAAACCATCGTCTCGCGCAAATTGGCGCCGGGGGCCGGTGCAGTTGTCTCAGTCACTGAGTTTTTGACAGATGGTCAGCGAAATGTCCTGCCGGGGCGCGTCACGCTGAAAGGGGATGTGCGCGCGCGTGCGCCAGAGGATCGGGATCAGATTGCCGCGTTGATGTACCAACTTAGCACAGGCATCGCCGAGGCGCATGGCGCGTCCGCTCAGGTACATTTCAACACCGAATTCATAGAGACCATAAACGCGCCCGGCCCAACCGACGCTGTGATCAGGGCGGCCCGCCGCGCAGGTCTTGACACAATACCTGACCGCGTACCCATGAGCTTTTCGGAGGATTTCGCGCATTTCAGCGCCGCCGTGCCCGGCTGTTTCTTGCTGCTTGGTAATGGAGAAACGGGCGCGCATGGCAAGCCACTGCATTCAAGCGATTATGACTTCAACGACGCCTTGCTGCCGATTGGCGTCGACTTTTGGACCCGGCTGGTGCGAGATAGGTTGCCTGCCGCCGTTTAACCCTTTGTACGCGTGTGGTTGTCGCCTTAGTTTGGCCATGAATCTTAATCATAAGCGGCGTAGAGTTCACTCACGATTGAGTCGGCACAAAACCGTTAAGATATAACTCAAACCGTGTTGGGGAGGCGCAGTGAAGTTCATTTTTGATCTGGATGGAACGTTAACACGCGAAGAAACGCTGCCCAAAATCGCAGATCATTTCGGCGTGCAAACAGATATCGCGCATCTCACGCGCGAAACCATTCGCGGTGCGATCCCCTTTACCCAGAGTTTCAAAAAGCGGGTCGAAATCCTCAAGGAATTCAGCGTTCAGGAAACCGCAGATCTTTTGGCGACGACACCGCTTCTGGATCCTGTCGTGGATTTTATCAAAGATCATGAGCGCGATTGCATGATCGCGACGGGCAATTTGGATGTGTGGGTTGATGCCCTGGCGCGCAAAGTCGGGTGCAATATCTCAAGCTCGATTGCCCAAGTCTCGGGCGATAGAGTAACCAAAATTGACAAAATCCTGCGCAAAGAAACAATCGTAAAAGAGCTCAAAGCCAAAGGAGAGTTCGTCGTTGTCATCGGAGATGGAAATAACGACTCCGAGGCGATGAAATTAGCCGATCTCTCCATCGCAGTCGGTCTGGTGCATGAGCCCGCCCCGTCGGTTTTGGCCGTTTGCGATTTTCTTGTATATTCCGAAGAGGCGCTGCTGCGTCTGCTGCGGCAGATCGCGAAGGACGAAGGTGCGTGCGACGAGACCTTGGTATTAAGCTGTGCTGGTATTGGATCACGGCTGGGTTTGAATACGACGAAGGCATTGCTGGAGTTCGATGAAAAACCTCTTATTCAATGGCACCTAGAGGACTTCAAAGAGATAGAGGACCTGCGTATCGTCGTCGGCTTCCAAGCAACCGAGGTTATCGCCGCCGCGCGCCACGTTACTGATCACGCTTGTTTCGTATTTAATCACGAATACCGCTCTACAAGTACAGGGCATAGCCTTTATCTTGGCGCACGATTTGCAAATGATAATATCATTGTCTGGGATGGTGATCTTATCGTTCACCGGGATGATCTCGGCATATGTTTAGGCTGCAAAAAAGAGTTTCTAGGCGTGTCACATGCAGTAACAAGCGACGGGGTTTATGCCCATTTGGATGATCGTGAAAATGTCATTCGGTTTAGCCGCACTGACCCGGCCCCTCATGAATGGTGTGGTCCGGCACGGCTAAAAGCCTCACGTATTTACAAGAACGATGATAATATCTTTGAAATACTGATCGAGCAATTGCCGATTCAGGCAAAAAAGATTAGGGCCTTTGATATAGACACACAAAGCGACTATGAATACGCACTCGCCAATTTTTCAACTTATGTGAAATGCGCGAAAGCTGAATAAGATGATTTTAGGCGTAATAGGAGGTGCAGGCGTTGCGGCGACAAATACCTTTTGCCATTTGTTGGAAGAACGATTTACCCGCGCCGGAGCCTTTCGCGATGCGCACCACCCGGAAGTATTGATACATCAAGCTACAAAGTGCCCCTCGCGCAGCATGTACTTAGAGGGGCGTGGAGAAGACTTTGTTCCAGGCTATGTGAAATCTGGCCGAGGACTAAAAGCGTCTGGCGCCGATCTTCTGATCATGGTCTGCAATACTGCCCACTATGCAAAAGATGAGATCGCGGCGCAAGTTGGCTTACCGTTCTTCGATGTACTCGCGGCGACTGTCTCGGCGGCTAAGGTGACGGGTAGAAAGGCGATTGGTTTACTTGCTTCGGACGGCATTATTAGAACGGGATTGTATCAACGCTATTTAGATACGCTTTACCCGGAGGCACATCTTATTTTGCCTTCTCCAGACGTGCAAAAAGATGTTACACGCGCAATCGTAAATACAAAATCGACAAAGCGATTCCTTGAAGAGGATCACGCAGAACGCCCAAAAGTTATCTTTGATAGCGTTTGCGATCACCTAAATACCCGAGGAGCAGACGTTATTATATCTGGCTGTACCGACCTGCGCGTAGATTGCCAGAGAGAGATGTATAAGGGCATGCCAATCGTGGATTCGCTCTCGGCCTCCGTCGAAGGTATTTTCCAGCTCTTACACAAACCCGAGGAGAAATAGATTTGGGCAATCAAAAGGCACTCGACTTTTACGATGGTCTTGCGAGCGATGCAGATAGATCAGGCTCCGAAAAGCTGAAAATGGGGCAGATCGCTGTAGAGCATGACATTGCATTTATACGAAAGCATGGAAAAGGCGCGCTTTCTCTGCTGGATATCGGCACAGGGTCGGGGTTGATATTAAATCAAATCTGCGCTGAATTTGACCGTGTTCTCGCAATTGAGCCTGTCCTGCAATTGGCCAAGCACATATCTGGGAAAAATATAGAAATCGACACCAGCAATATATTCGACTTTCAAACCGAAGAGAAATTCGATCTGATCACCCTATTTGGTGTCTGCCACCACTTTGAGATGGAAGAAGCGGCGACCTTATACAAGATAATTGCGCCAATGCTCGCGCCCGGCGGCCGTGTTTTGGTGAAAAACCAACTGGGGCGAAAGGAAACGGTCACGGTTGATCGGTTCTCTGAAGAATTAGGCCGACACTATTTTGCGCAGTATAGAAGCGAAGAGGACGAGCAAACCATCATCCGCCGAGCTGGGTTGGAATTGGTGCAAGTCGTTGATATATATCCGCCTGAGGTTAACAGATGGCCTGATACGCACTATCGCGCGCTGATCATAGAGGCTAGAAGCTAAGCGCAGACCTTGTTCTTTCGCATGATAGGTGAATGATGGAAAGCTCCGATAAGCTTCGCAATAATAAGACTTATATCCCACGCGAAGAGCTTTATCGCTCTCTTACGGCGACGACGCAAATACTTGATGAGATCGGGGTGCGCTATGTCTTGATGGGCGGCACGCTCCTTGGCTTGGTCCGCGAAGGAAAAATCATTGATGATGATACCGACTGGGACGTCGACATCCTGGATACGGACCTCGACAAGGTGATGGCCGTCAAAGACCGCTTCTTGGAGCAAGGTCTTATAGTTCAAAAAACTATGGAAGAACAGGTTCTTAGCTTCGATGTGCGCACCTTGGCACCGGGGGAGAAGCGCAGAAAGATCATCGATCGAAAGCTCGTAAAGGTTGGCAACACAGAGCGCCGGATGCTGGGGGATTTGTTCACCTATACCCTGTTCAGCGATGGCATTATGCGCCCCTATCAAGCGGATCAAAAGGCGGCCCTTAACCCAAAGCTGTCCTATCCGTATTGGTTCTTTGAAAATCGTGTTCAGGCCGAAATGCAGGGGGTCAAATATTGGATCCCAGCCGCGCCCGAAATGTACTTGGAGCGGCAGTTTGGCCCGGATTGGCGGATCCCGCTCAAACGCTTTAGCAAAGATCGCAAGGCCGGGTTGAACCATGCGGGCGCGGTTGATTTGGCGAATATCAACATGCTGATCAAATACGCGCTGGATCAAGGATGGTCGCCCTATCAAGAGGGTGCGCCGGATTGGCCGCAGCCGGTTGAGTTTGTGAACAATCAAAAGGCGCGTCGGTGGATCAGACAATTTGAGGATCTTAAGCCGACACCAGAGCATGTCTCAGGGCCCGCGCATTTTGCCTATAAACTGACGGAAAGCCGGTTGAGATGGCACGAATACGGGCGCGATAGTCTGCAAGCAAAGCGGATTTTCCGGGGCTCGCTCAATGGTGTGATCGACCAAGTCAATGCGGCGCAAATGGATGAAGAGGTGCGCGCGCAGCTCTTGACCCAGATCCGAAAGATCAAAGCGGATGGTATGGTGTTTTTTGATCGGCAGATATCTGCGAACGTCGACGATAATGGGTGATCGTGTAGAGATCGCTCTGCCTCGTCGCCGCGCCCCCTATCGTCAGGTTATATCTGCGACATCTGGGCGTTTGAGCCAAATCGTTTCACTCTAACCCCACGCCGCCCGGTGCAGGGGCGGCGCACCGCGCGGCATGGCTTGAGACCGGGGGGCGGAGCGCGCGCTGCGCCGGGCGGGGATCAAGACGCCTCGGGCGGTAGGCTGGCCTGAAACGCGCGCCAGCGTTTTTGGTATTCGTCCCACTCAAGTTTTGCTTTCGGCCAGTGTTTGGGCCAATCGGGATGGTCTGGTTTGACACCGCCGGGCAGGGTGACAGAGCCATCGCCAAAGATCTGATCGACATAGGGGCTGATTTGGGGTATATTTGTAAAATCAACCCGCCTTAGCCCAGCACCTCGAAGAGTAGCTGGGCTAAGGCGGGTTGACGCATCCAACACTACTGCATCCAGGTATGCCCCCTTCATCTGCGCCCGTGTGAGGTATGCCCCCTTCATCTGTGCCAGTGCGAGGTATGCCCCCTTCATCTGCGCCTCTGAGAGGTGTGCCCCCTTCATCTGCGCCTCTGAG
>CAYWNJ010000103.1:0-7142 GCA_964459535.1 uncultured Rhodobacterales bacterium | reverse complement strand
TACACTCTTTCCCTACACGACGCTCAACGCGCTTTCCTCTTTTATCGCCGACAGCGAGCGGATCTTGACCATCGAGGACACCGCTGAACTTCAATTGCAGCAAACGCATGTGGGCCGAATGGAAAGCCGCCCGCCGAATGTGGAGGGCAAAGGCGAGGTCTCGCCCCGCGACTGCCTGAAGAACGCGCTGCGGATGCGCCCGGATCGGATCATTGTGGGCGAAACGCGCGGAGAAGAAGTGATCCACATGCTGCAAGCGATGAACACAGGGCATGACGGCTCGATGACGACCATCCACGCCAACTCTGCCCGCGACGGGGTGAGCCGCCTCGAAAATATGATCGCGATGGCGGGGATTGAGATGCCTATGAAGGCCATGCGCAGCCAGATTTCGTCGGCGGTTAACTTGATCGTCCAGGCGTCGCGCTTGCAGGACGGCTCGCGCCGGATGACCTCAATCACCGAGATCACCGGCATGGAGGGCGACGTCATTTCGATGCAAGAAATCTTTCGCTATCAACGCGTTGGACTGACGCCGGAAAACAAAATCATCGGGCATTTCACTGCAACCGGCGTGCGCAGCCATTTCTCCGAACGTTTCCGCCTATGGGGATATAACCTGCCAGCGTCGATCTACGAACCCGTTGCGGCACAATAAGAGGCTAGGTCAAATGAGTGCAGAACCGATAATCTACGGCGCCATCTTCATCGGTGTGTTGATTTTGGTCGAAGGGATTTACCTCGTCTATTTTGGACGCTCGATTGATCAATCAAGCCGAGTGAACCGCCGCTTGCAAATGCTCAATGAGGGCAATCAACGCACAGAGGTTTATGAGCAGCTCAGCAAAGAGATGCATCAGCATAAGGCTGCCCAGAAAGTCCCACTGTTTTCAATTATCGCAGACAAAGCGCGCAAAGCGGCCGTCGCGTTTTCGCCGCGGCAACTCGCAACCATCATGGTGGGCCTGGCGGTGATCGCCTTTGTTGGACTGACCATCGGGACCGAAACGAGTTTCGTTGTCCGCATTGTTGCCGCCGCCGGGGTGAGCGTCGGCGCCGTGTATTTTTGGCTGTCTTCCAAAGCGGCAAAGCGCGTTAAACTCTTTCAAGAGCAATTGCCCGATGCCATCGAGCTGATGATCCGGTCACTGAAAGTGGGGCACCCGTTTTCGTCCGCGCTGCAAATGGCGGCAAAGGAAAGCCAAGATCCGCTTGGCACGGAATTCGGCTTTGTTTCGGATGAGTGCGCCTATGGCCGCGACGTCGGGGAGGCGCTTAAGGAATTGGCTGAGCGGATGAATATGCAGGATTTGCGCTTTTTGGCTGTGGCGGTCAGTATTCAACAACAATCGGGCGGAAACCTCGCCGAGATCCTAGCCGGTTTGGTTGGGGTGATACGTGTTCGCTTTCGCCTGTTTCGCCGCGTCACCGCAATTACCGCCGAAGCGAAGTGGTCGGGTAAGTTTTTGTCCTCCATGCCCATTCTGATACTGATCGGCATCTCAATCTTCGATCCCGATTACTTTGCTGAGGTAGAAGATCATGCCCTCTTTATGCCCGCAGCAATCGGAGTCGGCGCACTCTTGGCCGCTAATCTGTTGGTGATGCGGTTTCTCACCAATATCAAAATCTGATCGGAAAGGCGCAGGCGATGGGATTTCTTTCTGACATGTTTGGGCCAATCGGACTGATTGCTCTGCTCGGTTTTTTCGGGATTTCGCTGATGCTTGGCGCAATCGCCATACTGGTACTCCAGCCCGAAGATCCCCTGGTAAAGCTTAAGAAAACAATTGGTAAGCAAGGGGAGCGCGCGGATGGCAATCGCGCCCGCTCCCTTAGAAATGACATTTCGAATGAACAGCTTGAGCGCTTTGCCACATATCTTGAGCCCCAGGATCTTGAGGAGTTGAGCAAACTGCAAGTGACCATGATTCAAGCGGGTCTTCCCTCCAAAGATGCGGTGCGCGCCTATCAGCTGGGCAAACTCCTTCTTGGACTGGTCGGACTGCTTATCGGTGGTTTCTATGTTTTTGTTATCAAAGCTGGGGCAGAGATGAGTATGCAGTCCATGCTTATCTACGGCCTTATCCCTGGTGTGGCGGGGTTTTATGCGCCGCAGTTTTGGCTCAATCGGCGCGTCAAAAAGCGGCAAGAGGAAATCGAAAGCGGCTTTCCAGACTCGCTTGACATGCTCCTGGTATGCGTCGAGGCGGGCCGTTCCATCGAGCAGGCCATCACGCGCGTCGCTGACGAACTCCAAAGCTCTTATCCGGCGCTAGCGCAGGAATATAAAATCGTCGCCCATGAGATGAAGGCCGGTAAAGACAAAGAAATTGTGCTGAAAGATCTCGGCACACGGTCTGGTGTTCAAGACCTAAACAGCTTTGCCACCGTTCTCATCCAGTCTGCGGCCTTCGGTACATCCGTTGGAGAGGCCTTGCGGGTTTACTCGTCCGAGATGCGCGACAAGCGCGTGATGCGCGCCGAAGAAAAGGCAAATAAACTGCCGACCAAGATGACGCTGGCCACAATGGGCTTGACGGTTCCGCCCTTGATGGTCATCCTCGTCGCGCCTTCTATTGTGAACGTTATGAATATGGGCGCGTTGGGGAACTAGACCATGGCTGCGGCACGACCCGTGCTTTTTACGCTGCTCTTTGTTCCGTTGGTCGCGGCCTGCGCAACCGATGCGCTTGACACACAAAGCGATGGCTTAACCGCACCGGGCGTTGACTACGGCGCGCAGGCCGATAGTGGCCCCGAAGTTGGGCATCGGCTGATTGCAGCAGGTGAATATGAGCTTGCGTTAAACGCGTTTAGCCGAACCGCGTTAAGGGACGGTATGAACGCCGAAATTCTCTCGGGGCTGGGGACAGCTAATCTGGGCTTGGGGCGGCTTGGCCAAGCGGAAAGGTTGCTGCGCCGCGCGATTGCTGACTATGACGCCTGGCCGCAGATCTATAATAACCTCGGTGTTGTCTTGATGGAGCAAGGCAAAACCGCCGAAGCGGTGCAAGTTTTTCGTCAAGCTTTCGCGCTTGATGGTGGCAAAAGCACACTCATTCGAGATAATTTGCGCTTAGCCCTCGCAAAATCTGAAATTTCCCCTTATACTGACGAACAAAATAAAAGCTTCACACTCGTTCGCAAAGATGGCGGTGCCTATTTGCTCAGGCCAACAGACTGACGAGGTAGAAGCAAAACGAGCAGGACAAGGACGCAGGCAGATGCGCCACCTATTTTATGTTGTTGCGTGCGGCGCAAGCCTTGGTTTGCTTTCAGCATGCGAGCCAGAAAGCGCCGAGGAAACGGTTCAGCGCGCGTTTCAAGAAGTCAATGTTGTCGATGAATCAAGCCTAAATGACGTGATGCTCGCTGCGGCGGATCCGAATGAGGCAGTTCTCTATTTTCAGCGCTCCGCCCAACAAAATCCAGACCGCATAGATCTTCAACGCGGTTTGGCCCTCTCCTTAACCCGCGCAGACCGCAATACCGAGGCCGTTTCAGCCTTTGCAAAATTGGTCGAAATGCCAGAGGCGACGAACGAGGATAAGGTTGATTATGCTGGGGCTTTGATCCGTGTCGGTGATTGGGACAAAGCAGAAGAGGCCTTGGATCAAATCGTCCCAACCTACGAGACATTCAAGCGCTACCGGCTTGAGGCGCTTGTCGCAGATGGAAACAAGGAATGGGACAAGGCGGACAGTTTTTATGAGACCGCTGCCGGGCTGACAACCAAGCCTGCAAGTGTGATGAATAACTGGGGCTACTCCAAGCTAACGCGCGGGGATTTCGCGGGGGCTGAGCGGCTCTTTAGCGATGCCATTCGCCAGGACCCTTCTTTGTTCACGGCCAAGAATAACCTCATCCTCGCGCGCGGGGCGCAACGGAACTATGCGCTGCCCGTGCTGCAAATGACCCAGACAGAGCGGGCACAGCTGCTGCATACGCTGGGCCTTTCCGCGGTGAAGCAAGGGGATATCTCTACCGGCAAAGCATTGCTGCGCGAAGCGGTCGAGGCGCATCCCCAGCATTTCGATGCGGCGGTGCGGGCGCTACGGGCGCTGGAAAACTCATAGAAAGACGATTGGCGACATGACACTCTCTGCCTTCTCAGCTTGGGTTTTTCTGCCCTTTGTGGCCCCTCTTTGTCTCTATGTTGTATATACCGATCTGTCTCAGATGCGCATCACCAATGTCACCGTCGTGACGCTTGCGATGGTGTTCTTTGTTGTTGGTTTATTCGTCCTACCTTTCGATGACTACGCCTGGCGATTGCTGCACTTACCCGTCATCCTGTTAATTGGCTTCGTGCTCAACGCGGCAGGCGTGATGGGGGCAGGCGACGCCAAATTCTTGGCAGCAGCGGCTCCCTTCCTCTCTTTGTCCGATTGGCCAACCATCACCCTCATCTTTACGACGATACTGATTGCAGCGGTTTGCGCGCATAGGCTCGCAAAAGTCACGAAACTGCGCAGCCTAGTGCCGCATTGGACAAGTTGGGACCAGGGCAAGAAATTCCCGATGGGCTTTGCGCTTGGCCCAAGCCTGGTGGTGTACCTACTTCTCTGCGCGCTTTACGGCGCTTGAGCGCCTCAACTGGCGCTTTGGGCTGAGCGCGCTAGACTCATAGCATGACCGAACTCCCGCCACGTTTCGCACATTGGTTTGACACCAAAGGCTGGACGTTACACCCGCACCAACGCGAGATGCTCGCGCGCGCCGATACGCCTGCGCTCTTGCTCATCGCACCGACAGGCGCAGGCAAGACGTTGGCGGGGTTTTTGCCAAGCCTGATTGATCTTTCGCAGAACGCCCATGCGGGCCTGCATACGCTTTATGTCTCCCCGCTTAAAGCGCTGGCCGCAGATATCAAACGAAACCTGCGCACGCCGGTTGATGAGATGAACCTGGATATTCGTATCGAGGATCGGACGGGAGATACCTCATATACGCAGAAAAAGCGGCAGCGCGCCGATCCGCCGCATATTTTGCTGACCACGCCGGAAAGCTTGGCCTTGATGATCTCATATGAGGACGCACCGCGTATGTTGCGCGGTCTAAAGCGGGTCGTGGTCGATGAAATCCACGCCTTAGCCGAAAGCAAGCGCGGGGATCAGATGTTTCTAGCGCTTGCCCGTTTGCAGCAGCTTTGCCCAGAGCTCACGCGCGTCGGGCTTTCGGCGACGGTCGAAGATCCCGAGGCGATGGGGCGCTTGCTCGCCCGCCATCCTGATCCTTGCGAGATCCTCTACGCCGATCCAGGCCCGGCGCCGAATATCCAAATGCTGCGGACCGAGACACCGCCCCCCTGGTCCGGCGGCGGTGCTAAACACGCAATCCCAGCGGTGCTGGATCAGATCAAAGCGCATCGCACAACGCTCATTTTTCACAACACCCGCGCCCAGGCCGAGATCTTTTTTCATAACCTATGGCTTGCCAATGCCGAGCATTTGCCAATTGGCATCCATCACGGCTCGCTCGACCGGGCGCAGCGTGAACGGGTGGAAGCGGCGATGGTGCAAGGCGCGCTCCGGGCGATTGTCTGCACCGGCTCGCTCGATCTTGGGATTGATTGGGGCGATGTTGATTTGGTCATTCAAATCGGCGCGCCTAAAAACGTCAAACGCTTGGTGCAGCGCATCGGACGGGCCAATCATCAATATAATGCCCCGTCCAAAGCACTTCTGGTCCCCGCAAACCAATTCGAGGTGGTCGAGTGCCTTGCCGCCCTTGCCGCCGTGCGCGAAGGGGATCTTGACGGGACGACCAAAGGACCGGGCCCGCGAGATGTTCTGTGCCAGCATATCCTGATCACGGCGGCGGCAGGTCCCTTTTTTGCTGAGAGCCTTTATCAAGAGGTGACCGAAGCGGGTGCCTATGCGACACTCAGCCGGGCCGAGTTTGACGCGTGTTTGGACTTTTGTGCCACCGGCGGCTATGCGCTGCGGGCCTATGACCAATGGCAACGCCTGGTGCAGCGCGCCGATGGGATGTGGCACTTGCGCGATCCGCGCGCGGCCCTTCGCATTCGGATGAATGTGGGGACAATTCAGGATACCGATACGCTCAAAGTCAGGATGAAGCACGCACGGGGCGGCAAGCCTTTGGGCGAGATCGAAGAGAGTTTTGCCGCCACCCTGTCGCCGGGCGATACCTTCTTGATCGGAGGGCAAACCGTGCGCTTCCACGGGCTGCGCGACATGACGGTCGAGGTGACGCGCGATCCAGGCCGCAAGCCCAAAATCGCCACCTTTATGGGCACGAAATTTGCCACATCCACCCAGCTTAGCCAACGCATTCTGGCGCTCTTTCAACAGGAAAGCTGGCCAGAGCTGCCGGCCTATGCCGCCGAGTGGCTGGCCCTTCAGCGCGCGGTCTCGCGCTTGCCCGAGGCGGACCGGTTGCTGATCGAGAGCTTCCCCTATCAGGGTCGCGCCCACACCGCGATCTATGGCTTTGCGGGCCGAAACGCGATGCAGACGCTGGGCCTGCTGCTCACCAAGCGGATGGAGGAAACCGGGCTCGACCCGCTTGGATTTTTGGCAACGGATTATGCCACGCTGATTTGGGGGCTTCAGCCCATTCGGGACCCTGCCCCGCTGTTTGAGATTGCTGCGCTGCGCGCGGATTTAGAGACGTGGCTTGCGGGCAATGCGGTGATGAAGCGCACCTTTCGCGCCTCCGCCACGATTGCCGGGCTGATCGAGCGGAACACTCCCTCGGCGCGCAAATCAGGTCGGCAGGCGACGTTTAGCAGCGACATTCTCTATGACACCTTGCGAAAATATGACCCGGGACATGTGCTGCTTGATATCACGCGCCAAGAGGCGCTGCGCGGGCTCGTGGATTTCGGACGGATCGAGGAGATGGCCCGCCGCACCACAGGCAGGATAGACTTGATCGAGCACAATCGGGTCACCCCTCTGGCCGCGCCTCTCTTTCTCGAAGTGGGCCGGGTGCCCGTTAAGGGCTTGGCCGAGGAAAAGCTACTGGCCGAAGAGGCGGATCGGTTGATGCAGGAAGCGGGCCTGGTCCAGCCCTCCTAAAGCAGGAAAATTCAATTTGACCCTGTGTCTGCTCAGCACCCAGCCATCCGCAGGATGGCAACGCGCCGACCGCCCCCACGGGCGGCGCGTACC
>CAYWNJ010000102.1:0-7160 GCA_964459535.1 uncultured Rhodobacterales bacterium | reverse complement strand
GCCTGATACCTCAAACCAGCCTGCCGAAATCAAAGACTTTTTCAACAGAATCAGCGGGAAGCAGCCATTCGCTGCGTTTGCGAACCACGCTGGTCCAGGTCGCTATAGCTGCTTTTCAAAGTCCTTAGCATATCGGCATTCTAGGTCACATGTCCTCTTACTCGAAGATGTTGCTGTCGGCCCCTTTTCTTGCTCGGGGCATTGCTGATTAGACGTCCGTACGCGCGAGGTACGCGTCAACTAACGGCAATGAAGTCGCAAGGAAGCGGTCTTGGCGCACGCGGGAGCCGGCCTCCTCCATGCGCGGGATGATCCAGCCGAGGTAGCTGAGTGCGCGGATAAGCATGAATTGGTCCAGAAGGTCCGTCTCGAGGGGGCGGATTTGTTGATACCCTTGCAGAAAGGCGGAGTGCAGGGCTGGATAATCAGGCTCTGGTCGGTTCTTGAACAAGGCCGTTGCTACATCGAACAGCCTGTAGCCAAAGCCGCTGTCGTCGAAATCAATAAGGCCGAGCTTCTCTCCGTCGATCATGACGTTTTCGCGCAGCATATCCGCATGGATCAGGCCGATGTCGGTCGCCTCATCCCGCAGATCGTCGCGCAAGCGGTCTCGCGCCTGCAAAACTCGGTCGCGTTGTTCGGGGCTTAGTCCGGGATTTTCCCAAAATCGCCCCCACATGGGTTCGTCCCCTAAAAGTCCATCAAAGTCCCAGTGTTGCCGCTCAAACTCGGGCGGCTTGTCCCAGGCGTCTGAAATAGCATGAACCTGCGCCATGAGGGCGCCAACCCGTCGAAACGTGCCTTCCCGATCCGCCAGAACGAGTGGCTTGCCCGTGGCACCCATGGGCGCGCCGCGCAGCCATGTGAGCAGATCCACGTCATACCCATCTACCTCGACCAAATCCTTGCCGTCATGCGTTGGCACAGGCGACGGGACGTTGAGGCCATTCGCGCGCAGGTGTCTGACCCAGGCCAGTTCCGATTGCAGCATCGAGATGCTCTGATAGCCCGGCCGATGCAGACGTAAGGCGAAGGCTGTGCCTTCGTTATTTGTCACGCGAAACACGATGTTTTCGCGTTGGGCCATGAGTTCGCATTTGGCCTCTGCCAGCCCCCAAAAGCCAAGCGCTCGGGTCGCGGTTCCTTCGATCACTGGAGCGGTACCCGGCTGAGCACGGTGTCGAGCGTATCGATCAAAACGTCAGCATTTTGTCGTGTGAACTGCATGTTTGGGCGGATTTTCAGGACGTTGTAATGGATGCCCAGGAAATTGATGAGCACGTCTTCGCGGCGCATCTCATTGGCAAGAACCTTAGTGAAGGCGGTGGCGGGCTCTTTTGTGGTGCGGTCCAGCACCATCTCAGCCCCAAAGAATAGGCCCGAGCCCCGCACATCGCCGATGCAGGCGTGTCGGGTGGCAAGATCCTTTAGCCGTGTGCGGGCGTAGGCCCCGACATCAAAGGCCTGCGCGACGAGATCTTCTTCCTCCAGCACATCAAGGACGGCCTCGGCTGCTGCACAGGACACCGGGTTGCCGCCGAAGGTGTTGAAATAGCGAAACGAATTGCGAAAGGCGGTCATTACCTCCATTGAGGTCACGACGCCCGCGACGGGGTGCCCGTTGCCCATGGGTTTGCCCAAGGTGACGATGTCGGGAAGGATGCCTGCGCGCTGAAAGCCCCACATGTGGCTGCCGATGCGGCCAAAGCCTGGCTGGACCTCATCCGCGATGATCAGACCGCCCGCGCGGCGCACGACCTCGACTGTCGGGGTCAGGAAGCCGGATTGCAAATCTGGAAAGCCCTCGTTGGCGAAATATGGGCATATGATCAGGGCAGAGAACCCGTGACCGCTGGCCTCCAGATCGTCGATTTGCCGTTGAACCTCTGCCGCAAAAGCCTGCGCATGGGCGGCACCCGCTACCCCGCCTAACGGACGGTAGCTGTCTGGGGCTGGAACATGGCGAACATTTTCGCCACCGCCCGTGCCCGGGCGGTTGGTCATCGACAGCTGGGCCACCACGGTCGTGTTGCCGTGATACGTATGATCAGTGGCGATGACGCCTCGTTGGCCTGTGACCGCTTCGGCCATCCGCAGTGCTATGTCATTTGCCTCGGACCCAGTGCAGGTCATGATCGCGGTCTTCAGGGGCGCGTCGAACGTGGCTGTCAGTTTATCAACGTAGCGCAGGATGCCTTCGTGAAGATACCGCGTGTGGGTGTTGAGGGTCGACGCCTATTTGCAGATCGCCTCGACGACCTTTGGATGGCAATGCCCCACATGAGGGACATTGTTATAGCAGTCGAGATACCGCCGTCCGTCCGCGTCCCAAACCCAGACGCCATCCCCTTTGACCAGATGAACCGGCTCTTCATAGAACGTGCTGACATTAGGTCCCAGAAGGCGGGCGCGGTCTGCGATGATAGCATCATTCGAGCGGGTCAAAGTCTGATCCATGCCGTTTTGAGGTCCATGAATTTGTCAAAAGCATGCAGCGATTTGTCGTGCCCGTTGCCGGATTGTTTAACCCCGCCCATGGGCACCGTCACGTCCGGCCCACCATAGGTGTTCACATGCACTACGCCGGTGTGCATCTCGCGAACCATCCGGTGGGCGCGGGAAAGATCGGACGTCCAGACCCCGCCCGCAAGACCGTAATCGGTGCTGTTGGCCAGCCGGATTGCCTCGTCCTCGCTCTCGAACGGGGTGACGGCCAGCACGGGGCCGAAGACCTCTTGTTGGGCGATGGTGTGGGTCTCAGTGACATTGGTGATGATGGTTGGCTCCATGTAGTAGCCGCCCGTCTCTTCAAGAATGCGCGTGCCGCCTTGATATAGGGTGCCGCCCTCGGCCTGAGCGGTTTCAACAAAGGCGAGGTTTTGGGCCAGTTGCGTGGCATTGTTCACAGCCCCCGCTTGGGTCGCGAGGTTGAGGGGATCACCGACACGCATGTTGGCTGCGGCCTTGGCCAATTCGGCCACGAATTCATCATGGATGGTGCGTTCAACCAACAGACGCGAGCCGGCCACACAGACCTGGCCTGCGTTCCGGAAAATACCTGCGGCGCTGACGGCGGCTGCCTCAGCGAGGTTCTTGGTATCGGCAAAGACGATGTTGGCTGATTTGCCGCCCAATTCGAGGTAGCAGCGCTTGAGGTTTGATGCCGCCGATGCCTGCAGCAACCGCCGGCCCGTTGCACCAGAGCCTGTAAAGACGATCACATCAACGTCCATGGAATGAGACAGCGCCTCACCCACGACTTTGCCTTCGCCAGTGACGACATTTAACACCCCGGGGGGGACGCCCGCCTCAAGCGCCAATTGCGCCATTCGGATCAAGGTGAGCGAGGCTGTTTCCGATGGTTTCAATACGACCGAATTGCCTGCAGCGATGGCGGGGCCCAATTTCCACGCCCCGATCATCAACGGGAAATTCCAAGGGATGATGGCGGCCACGACACCTATGGGTTCGCGATGAACGAGGCCCAGGACATCGTCGCCTGTGGGGGCGATCTCACCATTCAGCTTGTCGATGGCTTCCGCGTAAAACCGCATCGTTGCGATGGCCGATCCAGGTTCCGCCTTAAGCGCCATACCAATTTCGGTGCCATTGTTGCGCACGCCCAGCACAGCGAGATCGAGCATCTCGGCTTCCATCAGATCGGCCCACCGAAGCATGACCTTTTTGCGCGCCGCAGGAGGCATGCCACGCCAACGTTTGTCGTCGAAGGCGCGGCGGGCCGCAGCGATGGCCCGCGCTGTATCCTCTTTGGTGCCTGCAGCCGTCGTCGTCAGCACAGTGCCGTTGAGCGGAGAGATGACGTCGTCCCTCGCACCCGACGCGCTGTCGCACATCTGACCGTCGATCAGCAGCTGTTGTGGGGCGACAGGGGCTGTTCGCCGCGCGTCGATTGCGGTTTGGTCCATGGGGCTATCTTTGTTGAGTGTCGTGCATGTCGTGATCGATCTCTACCTCGGCGAGCCGCGCTTTGTGCTCTTTGCGAAGGGTGCGAATATGCAGGACGATCACGAGGACGATCATTGCGGCCAAGAACGCGGCGATGGGTCGATCCACGAAGTCCAGTGGCGTCTTCACGCGGATCATAGCGGAGCGCAGTTTGACCTCCATGATGCCGCCCAGAACCATGCCGAGGACAATTGGCACAATCGGCAGGTTCAAGCGTTTGAGAACCAACCCAAGGACACCAAAGCCGGCAGCGATCGCACAGTCCGTGACCGAATTGCGCAAGCTGTAGACGCCCACAAAGCTGAGCGTCAGGATCACCATGCCAAGGAACCGCGTGGGGACCTGAATGATCTTGGTCAGCAGGTTGGTGGAGAACATCAAGAAGACGATCACGATGATGTTGAGCAGGATCATCGCGACGTAGAGCGCATAGACGAAGTCCAACTGGTTCTGGAACAATTGCGGCCCGGGGATCACGTTGTGGACGTAGAAAACAGACAACATCATGGCCGTCAGCGCCTCGCCCGGGATCCCCAGTGCAAGCAAGGGGATCATGGCGGCGGCCGGCACCGCGTTGTTCGCGGCTTCGGAGGAGATCAGGCCTTCGGGCGCGCCATCGCCAAATTCCTCTGGCGTTTTGGACGTGCGGCGGGCGTACGTGTAGGACATGAACTGTGCGGTGAATTCGCCCACGCCCGGGATTATGCCCATCAACACGCCAAATCCACCCGCGACCGTTGCGACCCGCTTGTAGGCCCAAGTTTCCTTCATGGCTTTGAAGAGCGACCCTTCGACCGGTTGCGGGTCGGGGGAGCTGTCTTTGTCGGTGAGCAGCAGGAACGCTTGTGACAGCGCAAAAAGGCCCAACACCACGACGATCAAGTCGAAGCCGCCGGTTAGCCAGGTTTGCTCGAAGGTCATGCGCTGGTTGTATTTTACGTCCAAACCCACTGTGTGCAGCAGGATCCCGAAGGCGGCCAAACCGCCTGCGGCAAAGACCTGCCCGCGATGCGCAAGGACCACGAGAATGATGCCTAGAAGGGCGGCAAGGAAAATCTCACGACTGCCGAAATGCGGGGCAACCAGTGCCAACAGCGGAGACAAGAAGATCAGGCACAAAATTCCGAACATCCCACCCCAGAAGGATGCTGAATAGGCAAGGGCCAGCGCGCGGCGGGCCTGGCCGCGTTTCGTCATCGGGTAGCCGTCATATGTGGTCAGCGCGTTCACGGCTGTGCCGGGCGTGTTGATCAAAATGGCGGGCAGTGCGCCGCCGTACATGGATGAGCCATAGATCCCCAACAGCATTGTCAGGCCCACAATCGGATCGAGGGAGAAAGTCGCGGGCAGCAGAATCGCGATGGCGACGGCCGCGCCAACACCCGGGATCGCCCCGATGATCACCCCGCCGATAGACCCGATCATGAGCGCCAGGAACACATCCCAGCGCATGAGCAGTTCAACGCCTGAAACAAAGGTTTCCATGGTTCAGGGTCCTCAAAAGTAAGTCAGAAAAAAGGTTCGCATAGCCGTTGGCAGATATTCATAGATCGCGCCGCCGGGGACCTTCACCTGCAAGAACGACTTGAACACGATCACGACCACTGCGCCAAACAGCGCAGCCGATCCGAGGAATTTCACGCCTCGGTATCCCAAGCGAAAGGCAAGCGCGGTCGTGAAAATTATCGTGGTGGGCAGATAGCCAAGCTGGGGAACCACGATCACGTAGATCATGAACCAGCCGGCAAATTCGAAAGACTTAAGCCAGTGCCCGATCTCATGCCAGCGGCCATCGAGTTTCTCGGACATCAGCGCGGCGACAAGATGGAGGATCGAGAAGAGGACCATCGCGAAGACAGAGGCATAGGGCCAGAATGCGGGCTGCGCCAACAGCTTGGTGCCCGACGCCCAGGTCGTTTGCGATGACAAGTTGACGAGCAGGAACAGGCTGAAGGCAAGACATAGGCAGGAATAGAACAGGTCGCCCGGTCGCCGGTACCGTTTGAACAGGTCTTGAAGTGTGCGCGCCCTGATCATCTGTCGTCCCCCGGCTGATCAAAAGAAAAGCGGCGGACCTTTGGGCCCGCCGCTCTGACCTTCAATTATTCGAGCATGGCGTTGATCGCCGCCAATGCTTCGGTATCAGCTTGGATCCGAGCGGTCGTTGCCTCGGCATCTTGCCAATACACCAGCGCACCGGTGTTCGCCATGAACTCTTGCGCGCGGTCGGAGGCCATCGTTTCCTTGGCAACCTCGATAATTGCGTCGCGGACGTCTTGAGGCGTGTCCTTGTGCACGAACAAACCATTCCAGAGCGACAGCGTCAGGGAGGGGTCAAGCTCACCGACGGTGGGAGTGTCGGGTGTCAAGCCGATGCGTTCTTCGCCGATGGAGGCCAGGACGTTGATGTCGTCCAGGCAGGGCAAGACAAGCTGGAGCGTGGTGTTCATCACGTCGACGTCGCCGGACGCCAGGGAGTTGCAGTCGAGAATGTCAAACGCAGCGTCTGCCGCAAAGGAGAACCCTTTCTGCTGCGCGAGGGCGAAGGTGACCTTCGTTGGGATCAGCGGGGCGCCGAAGTGTCCGAGCACAACATCGTTGTCCTGTGCGTGTGCGGCCAATTCATCCATTGTTGAATATGGGGCGTCACCGTTTGCAACAATCACGAACGGATAGGTCAGGAATGCACCAAGCGGCTCAAACGGGTTCGGATTCAGTTCGGGGATACCGATGTTGGGCCCAATCACAGGAACCGCCAAAATGAACGATCCAACAGTGTAACCATCTGCAGGCGCATTCGCGACCTCAACGGCACCAGGGAATGGCCCACCACCGCCACCGGGTTTGTTCACCACAGCGGCTGGCACGCCGTATTTTTCTTGGAAGTCCTCAGCGATCATCCGCGTCAGCACGTCTTCGGCGTCGCCCGGAGGCCACGGCACGATAAATTCCACCGGCTTTTCCGGATATTCAGCCACGGCCAAGCCGGGCAAGAGTGCGGCCAACGCAACGGCGCCAGCGATCAAAGGTTTTTTCACTTTTTTACTCCCTGTGCAGTGGTGCGTTATTTGCACCGATGGTTCAAAAATATTGATCTAGAAACTGTCTTCTGTCAACGTTGGAGGCAGGCTCGGCCCAACAAGCGACTGGGCGATAGCGAAAATTTTTAGAACGTAGGCTGCCGAGGAAACGAT
>CAYWNJ010000101.1:0-7191 GCA_964459535.1 uncultured Rhodobacterales bacterium | reverse complement strand
ACTTCACCATGTCGTTCACGAACTTGATCGACACCATGAAACGTGCGGCGGATGAACGAGTTGGCCGACGATCAAAGTAGCGTCTCTTCCGATATGAGTGAAATGTTATTGAGGTTACGGTCAACACTAATGCCGTCTTCTAGCGTGAAGCGTATTGTTGTGGCTGCCTCTGTGGCGGTGAAGATGATCGCGTCGCTTTCCGGCGCTTGGCCGACTCCGCTGTCAGTAATCTCCTCAGGCAAGAAGACCGTGTCATCAAGCGTCTTTTTCGCCAGGGATATGAGCCCCCGGCGGGTCCATTCGCGCAACAAAGAACGCTTTCTACACGTGCTGAGTTCATTGATTGGACCGACCATCGCTGGAGGATTTAGCGCCGCCAGCGGATACGCCGTGAGCTATACTTTAAACCTCGCCGCTTCTCCCCAGGAGTCGCATGGCGCGGCGCGCTGACTAGGTCCGCAATCCAACGTCACGCTATTCAGCCGCGACAAACCCGGTAATAAGTTGCTTCAAGCCAATTGTCGCACCGAGAAAAATCGCCCCAAAGGTGACCGGCGCGCTGTAGGCCAATACTGAGAACGCCGAAATACCTTGGCCGACGCTGCATCCAACGGCCAAGATCGCGCCTGGCCCCATTAGCGCGGCGCCTGCGATCTGACGCTTCAATTCACGCGGATCCTCGCAGGCTTCCCAGCGAAAATGACCCTTCCAAAACGATCCGAGAAAGGCGCCGATCACAACTCCCGCGACTGAACCGACGCTGAACGAGAGCGCGTTTCCGGATGCGGTCATACTGTAGTAGATCGTGTCTCCAATGGGCGCTGCAAAGGAATGGGTCTCGATCGGTTCGACCTCGAAGCCTACCGTCGCGATCCAGTAGGTGCCAACCCACCCTGAAGCGATGGCCAAGCCCACCACAGCGCCCCAGAGGATATATCGCGGGGCTTGGAACATCGTCCGCGTCCAAAGCGATATGGTCAAGAGCGCTCCACCCGCCAGCATGCCTGTGGCGACCGGTGACAGGCCCCATGCGCCCAAAAATCCGGTCAGGCTTTGGACCTTTGCGGCGTTCATCTCGACAGGGAAAAGCCAAACACGCGCCTCTGCCAACGGACCTGACATGACAAAATAGGCCGAGAGCCCCATGATAATCACAATAACGAACGCGCGGAGGTCTCCGCCTCCAAGCCGCGCCAGGGCGCCGTAGCCGCAGTTGCCGCTCAACGCCATGCCATAGCCAAACATCAGCCCGCCAATCACTGTGGCCAGCGGGTTCCAGACCCGGTCGAGATAGGCCGACTGCCTACTGTCAAAAAGATCAAACGCCATCGCAAGATGGGTGCCGACAATGGCCACACCGATGGCAACGCCCCACATCCGCAGGCGGCGTGTGTCATTGCCGTAAAGCGTGTCTTCGATCGCGCCCAGGGTGCAAAAACGCCCCACGCGCGCAGCGAGGCCAAGCGCCACACCGCCCAAGAGGCCGATCAATGCGGCCGTGTTGGCTTCTCCCAAATGGTCGAGCACTTGCGTTCCTCCCGAACCAAGCGCGCGTGCCCTTGGTTAGTCGTTCCGGCAGAACAGGTCGTAGACGACTTCTATAATTTGCTTCGGGCGGTCATCTGTCAAGCGATAGTAAATCGCCTTGCCGTCACGGCGCGGGGTCACCAGACCCTCAAGCCGCAACCTGGAAAGCTGCTGTGACACAGCCGCTTGGCGGGCGGAGAGAAGCTCTTCAAGCTCGGTCACCGATTTCTCACCGGAGGCCAGGTGGCAGAGAATCATCAGGCGCCCTTCGTGGCTGATCGCCTTGAGAAAATTTGACGCCTCCTGCGCATTTTTCATCATCCGCTCCATGTCCTCGGCGCACATATTCGCGTCGAAAACTGGCAAGCGCGATGTCGGCTGCTCTGCGGTGTCATTCTCTACTGTCACATGGAGTGTCATAGAAGGTTAACTCGCCTCATCCAAGGGAATTTCTGCGCGTTCCAGCATCATGCTCAGCAACCCCCAAAAGAAGTCTTCGCCCGGGTAGCCCTCGATACGGGCAAGTTCGCGCCCGTCATCCACCAAAATAAACGTGGGCGTGAAAGAGACCCGGCGCGCGAATGCAACGCTGGGGGTGTCATGATGGAGGTCATAGCGCTGCAAGGGCGCAGCACGCCCCTCTGCCGTTTTGGGGTAGATATGGGCAATCTCTTCGTTCCAACGTCCGCACCAATAACAGCCGTCTTCTTCGGCCATCAGCAGATAGGGCTCGGCCAAGGCGCCTGTAGGAACGGCCAAAAGAAACCCGATAAAAGCTGATCTCAGCATCTTTGCCGCCTGCATCCAAGGAACGAAGTTCTTGACTTGATCATAATCTAATTTTTGAATGTCTCAAGGCAAGGGGCGGGAAATCATGTTTGATGTCACTTTTTTGGGCGCATTGGTTGCGGGATTGCTGTCCTTTTTGTCGCCCTGTGTGCTGCCTATGGTGCCGTTTTATCTCAGTTATCTGGCTGGAGTAGGCATGAACCAGGTGACGGCGGAGGCGGAGATCCCACCGGGGGTGCGCGTGCGGGCTTTCGTGGCTGCGACATGTTTTGCGCTTGGGGTGATTACGGTCTTTGTGGGGCTTGGGGCGACCGCGACCGTGTTTGGAGGCTTAGTGCGAGAGTATTTTGATATACTCCGCTGGGTGGCTGCCACTATTATCATCGCCATGGGGCTCCACTTTCTGGGGGTGATCCGGATTGGCATCCTTTATCGCCAGCTGCGCTCCGATGGGGGCACGACCTCCAATGTCGGGTTTGTCGGCGCCTATGTGATTGGGCTTGCCTTTGCCTTCGGTTGGACGCCCTGTGTGGGCCCGGTGTTGGCGGCGATCCTCTTTACCGCCGCGGGCCAAGACACGTCATCGCAGGGGGCGATGCTTTTGTTCGTCTACGGGCTTGGCATGACACTGCCCTTTATCGCGGCGGCCTTGTTCATCGGGCCCTTTATGGGGTGGATGGCTCGCTTCCGGCGTCACCTTGGCCTTGTCGAAAAACTTATAGGCCTTTTGCTCATACTCTTTGGCGTTTTGATCGCCACCAACTCTATCAACATTATCGCCCAATGGATGCTCGAAAACATCCCGTGGTTCAACACAGTTGGGTAGCCCGAAGGAGGAGAACCGCCATGAAACGCCTGTTGCTCACACTGATCGCCGCGGTCTTGGCCACCGCAACCCATGCCTTAGAGATCGGTGACGATGGTTTGCACAAAGCAACGTGGATGCGAGACACGTTCAAAGACCTGCGCGAGGACCTCGATGAGGCCAATGCCGAGGGCAAACGCCTGATGCTGATAGTCGAGCAGCGGGGCTGCATCTACTGCCGGAAGATGCACGAAGAGGTGTTCATCCTACCGGAGGTATCAAGCTACATTGAAGAGCATTTCTTTGTCGTGCAGATCAACATGTTTGGTGACATAGAAGTCACTGATTTTGACGGTGAGGCCATGGCCGAAAAGGACATCGTCAAACGATGGGGCGCGCTCTTTACGCCGAGCATTTATTTCTTTCCTGAAGACGTTGACGAAGGTGTGACCGCTACCCAGGCTGCGGTGGCAAATATGCCAGGCGCCTTTGGGAAATGGACGACGCTCAATATGCTCACTTGGGTGGTTGAGAAAGGCTATGAGGGCGAAGAGCCGTTCCAAAAGTACCACGCCAGGAAATTTGCCGAACAAGGCGGGTGACTTGCCGCGGGTGCGAGGAGCTATGCTGCGCCTGCAACATATCATAAAATTCAATTAATTGAATTCATGATTGCCTTCATGGGATTGTGTACGCTAGCATGCAAGCTAACCAAGGCAGGAATCGACCTAGGGAGGGATGGGCGTATGCACTACGCATTTGGATTTGGCGCAGTTCTGGCGCTGGCCGCAACAGCGGCGATTGCAGAAGGTATCAAGCCGATGGCAGTGTCGTTCAAAAATGGCGCTGTTGAGGCACCGCTCACAAGCCAAGCAGGCGATGCCGTTGAAGGGCGCAAGGTTTTCGCCAACCGTAAGCAAGGCAATTGTCTGGCGTGCCACATGAACGCAGATCTTTCGGAAGAGAGCTTTCACGGCGAGGTTGGCCCCCCGCTTGATGGCGTTGGCGATCGTTGGGAAGTTGCGGAACTGCGCGGCATTGTGACCAACGCCAAGATGATGTTCGAGGGCACAATCATGCCCGCCTTTTACATCGATAGCGGCTACACTCGCCCGCTTGATGATTTCGCAGGCAAAAGCATTCTGACCGCTCAGCAGGTCGAGGATGTTGTTGCCTACCTCACGACACTCAAGGAAGAGTAATCTCCCTCTCAACTTGGAGCACAACATGGAACTGACACGGCGAAATATACTTGTCCTCGGGACCGGCGCGTGCGCGGCCATTGGCCTGTCTGGCTTACCGGCGTTCGCAAGCCTGACCGATGACGCAATCACAGCCATCACGGGTGGCGCAGATGTGGGCGAAGGAGCGGTTTCACTGACCGCCCCCGAAATTGCAGAGAATGGCAATACAGTGCCAATTTCTGTTGATGCACCTGGTGCCTTGGCAATCACGCTATTTGCGGATGGTAATCCCGTCCCGAATGTCGCGACCTTTAATTTTGGCCCAATGGCTGCATCCCGTTCCGCCACCACGCGGATCCGTCTTGCTGGTACGCAGAATGTGATTGCGCTTGCGAAGATGGAAGACGGTTCATTCCAAATGGCAAAAGCCGAGGTCAAGGTGACCATCGGTGGTTGCGGCGGCTAAGTGAGGAGAATTTGATATGGCATCTGGTGTAAAACCACGGGTCAAGGTCCCAAAGAAAGCATCTGCGGGCGATACGGTCACCATCAAAACGCTGATCAGCCACAAAATGGAAAGCGGCCAGCGCAAAGACGCTGATGGAAATACGATCCCACGGTCGATCATTAACCGTTTCACAGCTGATTTTAACGGCCAAAACGTTATCGACGTTGCGCTTGAGCCGGCGATCTCAACCAATCCATATTTTCAGTTCGACGCAGTTGTTCCGGAAAGCGGTGAGTTTGCCTTTACGTGGTATGATGACGACGGGTCGGTTTACGAAACAGCCAAGAAGATCGAGGTCTCCTGAACAGGAGGCCATCGATCCGGTTTTGGGAGGGACTGAAATGAAGCATGTAGCAATCGGTGCGCTTGTCGCGGTGGCCATATCGGGCACCGCTTGGGCACAGGACAGCAATTCGCTTTCCATTGAGGGCACGGAGATGGTGACAGAAACCACCGCGCCCGCACACATGGAATTTGTGGATACAATCTATTCTGGCTGGCGGTTCCGGTCGAAGGAAACCCAGGCGCTGGAGATGGATGATTTTGAGAACCCGGCCTTTGTGTTTGTTGAGCAAGCCGAGGACCTTTGGGAGGAAGTTGCGGGCACTGCAGGCGAGTCCTGTGCCTCATGTCACGAGTTGGCCGATTTTGAAGGGCTGCGTGCAACTCTGCCACGTGTGGAAAATGGCGAGTTGGTCACACTGGAAGATCTGATCAACCGCAGCCGAGTTGAACATATGGGTGCTGAGCCTTGGAAGTGGTCGGGCGGTCAAATGACGGCGATGACCGCCTTGATTGGTCTGCAGTCTCGTGGAATGCCTATGCAGGTCGCTATCGACGGTGAGGCCGCGCCTTTCTGGGAAGAGGGTAAAGAGATTTATTATCAGAAGGTTGGCCAGCTCCAGATGGCCTGCGCGAACTGTCATGAGGATAACTACGGCATCATGATCCGCGCCGACCACCTGTCCCAGGGTCAAATCAATGGCTTCCCTACCTACCGGTTGAAGAACGCCAAGTTGAATTCAATTCACGGTCGCTTCAAGGGCTGCATGAAGAACATCCGCGCAACCCCTTTCAAAGAGGGCGGCGAAGAGTTCAAAGCGCTTGAGCTTTATCTTGCCTCTCGGGGAGAGGGCCTTTCGGTCGAAACACCGTCTGTACGGAACTAGAAAACAAACGGTCCCGCAGGTTTTCACTTGCGGGACTTTCTTTTGCGCAACAAATTCAGACATGCGCATATGATATGAAAGACTGGCTATGATCTCTCGTAGAGACTTTTTGCAAGTGGGGATGGCAGCGTCGGCAATCTTAGGTGGCTCCGCCTTTGGTAACTGGGGCCGCCTGGCCGCACAACAGGCGCTGACGCAAGATCAACTGTTGGAGTTTGACACCTATGGCAATGTCTCTTTGATCCACATCACGGACATTCATGCCCAGCTCAAACCGATCTATTTCCGCGAGCCTTCGATCAACATTGGGGTAGGCGGCAATAAAGGGGCAGTGCCTCATGTGACCGGTGCGGATTTCCGCAAACTTTACGGCATCGCGGATGGTTCACCCTCACATTACGCTTTATCTTCTGGCGATTTCTCCTCCCTCGCGCAAGGATATGGTCGTGTGGGCGGGCTCGACCGTGTGGCGACTGTGATCAAAGCGATCCGTGCCGACCGTCCCGATGCGATCCTGCTTGATGGTGGCGACACTTGGCATGGATCATACACCTGTTATCACACCGAAGGCCAAGACATGGTCAATGTGATGAACGCGCTCCAGCCCGATGCAATGACCTTCCACTGGGAGTTCACACTGGGTTCGGATCGCGTGGCCGAGCTCGTCGAGTCTCTCCCGTTTGCGGCGCTCGGCCAAAATATCTTCGACGCGGAATGGGATGAACCCACTGACCTCTTCCCGCCCTATAAGATGTTCGAACGCGGCGGCACTCAGATTGCTGTGATCGGCCAGGCCTTCCCCTACATGCCTATTGCAAACCCACGGTGGATGTTCCCCGAATACAGCTTTGGTATTCGCGATGAAAATATGGCCACCATGGTTGAAGAGGTGCGCGCTGCTGGCGCGGAATGTGTGATTGTGCTCAGCCACAACGGCTTTGACGTGGACAAAAAGATGGCCAGCGTTGTGCCCGGTATCGATGTGATCCTGTCTGGGCATACCCATGATGCGTTGCCTGAGCCTGTTCTTGTGGGCAAGACGATCATCCTGCCTTCAGGATCAAATGGAAAGTTTGTCAGCCGCGTGGATCTGGATATTCGCGACGGGCAGATGATGGGTTATAAGACCAAGCTCATTCCGATCTTCTCGGACGTGATCGCGCCCGATGCCGAGGTTGCCGCGTTGATCGACGCCGAACGCGCACCGTT
>CAYWNJ010000100.1:0-7221 GCA_964459535.1 uncultured Rhodobacterales bacterium | reverse complement strand
CATTATAGGCCATCATGGGCTTGTAGACGTTCAGCTCAAAATGCCCTTGGCTGCCCGCAAAGCCGACAGCCGCGTCATTGCCCATCACATGCGCACAGACCTGAGTGAGCGCCTCGCATTGCGTGGGGTTCACCTTGCCCGGCATGATCGAACTGCCTGGCTCATTTTCCGGCAAAATAAGCTCGCCCAGCCCGCAGCGCGGGCCCGAGCCTAACAGACGAATATCGTTGGCGATTTTGAAAAGGCTGGCTGCGACGGTGCGCAAGGACCCGGATATCTCAACCATTGCGTCATGGGCGGCCAGCGCCTCGAATTTATTCGGCGCTGTTACAAAGGGCAGATCCGTAATCTCGGCGATATGCCCCGCCACCGCTTCGGCCCAGCCCTCCCGCGTATTGAGCCCGGTGCCAACCGCGGTGCCGCCTTGCGCCAGTTCATAGATCCGCCCAAGCGCCCCGCTCACCCGCGTAATGCCCATCGCAACCTGGTGCGCATAGCCAGAAAACTCCTGCGCCAGGGTCAGAGGCGTTGCATCTTGGGTGTGGGTCCGGCCAATCTTGATAATGCGCTCGAAGGCCGCAACCTTTTCCTGCAAGCCAGCCAGCAGCTTTTCAAGGCCGGGCAAGAGCACATCCCGCGCGGTCATCGCCGTTGCGATATGCATCGCGGTCGGAAAGGTGTCGTTTGAGGACTGGCCCATATTGCAATGATCATTCGGATGCACCGGGTCTTTTGTGCCCAGCCGGCCGCCCAAAATCTCAATCGCGCGGTTCGCAATCACCTCATTGGCGTTCATATTCCACTGGGTGCCCGATCCGGTCTGCCAGACAACCAGCGGAAAGTTATCGTCTATCTTGCCCGCCACCACCTCAGAGGCGGCTTGCACAATCGCGTCGGCCAACCGCGCATCCAGCGTGCCTTGCGCCTTGTTCTGAAGCGCGCAGGCCTGTTTGATCACGCCAAGCGCGCGGACAATGGCGACCGGCTGACGCTCCCACCCAATCGGGAAATTCTGGATCGAGCGCTGCGTCTGCGCGCCCCAGTATTTATCGGCAGGAACCTCAAGCGGGCCAAAGCTGTCGGTTTCGGTGCGGGTATCGGCCATGGAATATCTCGCCTTCATCAAGTATTTTTGATCGTTTTGGGTGTACCGAGACGCACGCGCCAGCGCAATCGCGCAGGTCGCCTCATGAAACGCTTACCCTTTGCCTCTATATAAGGATATAGAGAGGATCTATCCAAGAGGTACGGCATGAGACCCCTAGCTATTTTGACCCTGGCCATTGGCATCTGGAGCGCGCTGACCCTGGCGTCTCGCGCGGATATCGCGCCCTTTATTGGCAACTATACCGGATCGGCGGAGGTCACGCTTGAAGACGGCTCTAGTCAGCGCAGAGATATGAGCGTGGAGATCTTTAGCACGAGCGACGGGTTTGGGGTGACCTGGGCCTCAACGCGGCTGCGCGAGGATGGGCGGAGCAAAACCAAATCCTACACCATCACCTTTGTGCCGACCGAGCGGGCTGGGGTTTTTGCCGCCGCGCAACGACGGAACGTTTTTGGCCATAAGGTGCCGCTCGATCCGATGCGGGGGGAGCCTTATGTCTGGGCGCGCCTGTCGGACAGCACCCTTTCGGTCTATTCGCTTTTTGTGACGGATGATGGCGGCTATGAGCTTCAGCAATATAACCGAAGCCTTGTGGAGGGCGGGCTAAAGCTGGAGTTTAGCAGCCATGCAGACGGCGTGCCCGTCCGCAGCGTGAACACGGTGCTAGAGCGGCAGCCCTAAAGCGCCCGACTTTGAACCTGAGGCATCTTTCCTCTCACATAAAGCTTGACGACTGAATTTCAATATAGATCTTCAACCGCCTCCGCTTTGCTCAAGCCGACCGAGGGTGGCGCGGTACGCGCCGCCCGTGGGGGCGGTCGGCGCGTTGCCATCCTGCGGATGGCTGGGGGTTGAGCGGAAATGAAATCAATTCAGTTGTTAGGCATATCTCCCGCGCAACGGATACCGCCCTGCCACTCCGTTCCGCCCCCGTTTTGCCGAAGGCAAACCTATGGTTTGACGGGCGGCGCTATCAGAACGGGCATCAGAGACATTACGTTTAAGGTCGGACGGCTTTAGGCTTAACCGCCCAAATAGCGCTCGGGATCGACGCTATCGAAACCGTCCCGCACCTCGAAATGCACATAGGTGTCGTCATCGCGCAAATTGGCGATTTTTTGTCCGCGACGGACCGGATCGCCCTTAGCAACGCCGACATCAGTGACATTGGCATAGACGGTCAGTAGCCCTTGGGGGTGGCGAATAACGACAATCGGGCGGCCATCCGCACTATTGGTAATCGCGGCAACGGTGCCAGAGGCTGCCGCAACAACAGGCGCGCCCGCCGCTGCTTGAATATCAATGCCATCATTACGCCCTTTCGAATAGGGGCGAATGATGCTGCCTTGAACCGGGATCTGCATCTCTGCGGTCGGAGGTGCACTGGTCGGGCCCACATCTGCAACCGGCGTTTCGGGCTCTGGTTCAGGCTCTGGCGTGGCTGCGGGGGCTTCGGGGGGCGGCAGCGGCAGCGTTGCACTGGGCGGCGTTGGCGTGGGCGAGCCAACCCCAGGCGCGGTGGTGGGTGCTGGGTCAGACTCTTGCGGGGCGGGCGCTGCGGTGCGCGGCAACGGGATCAGCAAATACTGTCCCTCGCGCACGGCAAAATCTGGCCCAAGGCCGTTCCACTCTGCGAGTGCCCGCGTGGAGACACGGTAAAGCCGGGCGATAGTAAAGGCGGTCTCACCGCGCTCCACCCGGTGGCGAATAGGCTCTTCGGCTGGACCCGTCACCGACTGTGCGGGTTGGCCTGCCACAGGGCGCGTGGCGGGCGCGTTGTCAATGGCCCGGCCTGCAAGCTCGGTTACGTCGATCTGACCCGGCGCAGCGCCGGTCGCAGTTGAGGGCTCTGCAACTCGGCGCGGCAGGGCTATGATCTCTCCCCCGCGCAAGGGTACATCTGCTGTGATCCCGTTAAACTGCGCAAGTTCGGCCTCGGGCAACCCGACGCGCACGGCGACATCTTCTATCGTGTCACCGGCGCGCGCAACGGCGACTTGGTAGCCGGGGTAGGAAATCACCCCGCGTGCATCTGGGCGCGGACGTTCGGCACTGGCCGCCGCGGCGGCTGGCGCTGTCGAAAAAGCACCCGTTACCCCGCGCAAGTCAAAATCGAACGGCCCGTCACAAGCGCTGATCCCAAGGCTCAATCCAAATGCGATAAATACGCGCGTATATCGCGTCATCTGCTGCATCCTCTTTTGTCCCGGCTTTTATAAGGTTTGCGCGTCCCGGTCACACCTTTTTTTATCCTCAAGATCTAGGGTCAGGATGCATGAATATGGCGCCACTGGCGCAAAATCCGCAATATATCAGAGCTTTGATGCGCGCAGGGAATAGCAGCGCTATTTCCAAGTGCATCGAGCCAATGAGATGAAGCGGATTTTACGTCCTTCGGATTTGACGGATTTTCAGCCCTGCAGCCTTGCAAGAGCTTGAAATAGAACCACTATTCCCGCACTCTTATGCGTAGCTGGACAGAAAATCTGCCAAACCAGTGGCGCCATATTCATGCATCCTGACCCTAGGCGTCCTGGCCAAGCCCTTCAAGCAACGGAACAAAACGCACGGGGCGCAGCTCATCATAAACCAGACCTTCTTCGGTCTTTTGCACCTGAATGAGGTGCTGTACCGTATCAGATTGCCCCACCGGGACGACCATCGTGCCGCCGACCTTGAGCTGAGCCAGCAGCGGGCCGGGCGGGTCCTCGGCTGCGGCGGTCACAATGATGCGATCAAACGGCGCCTGATCGGGCAAGCCAAAGCAGCCATCCCCGGTCACGGCGGTAATATTCACCAAATCAAGCCGCTCGAAAATCTCGCGCGCCTCGCGCACCAAGCGGCGGTGCCGATCCATCGTATAAACGCGCCGCGCCATCTTGGACAAAATCGCGGCCTGATAGCCAGAACCCGTGCCGATCTCAAGCACCTTGTCCCGCGGCTGGACCTGCAAGGCTTGGCTCATCAATCCAACGATGGAAGGCTGGCTGATGGTTTGCCCGCAGGCAATGGGGAGCGGCATATCCTCATAGGCCCGCTCGGCGAAAAGACCGCGCACAAAGGGCGCGCGATCAATCGCCTCCATCGCGTTCAAAACGGCTTTGTCTGTTACGCCTTGAGAGCGCAGCGCATATAGAAAGCGCATCTTGCTTTCCGCATCCCGCGTCATGTCGCGATGCCGGGCAAATCAAGCGCATTATAGTCTGTCAGATCCGCGCGCATGGGCGTAACCGAGATATACCCTTCCAAATTAACCGCCGCATCTGTCCCTGGCGCGGTGGGAATGTGCTGATTACCCCCCCGGATCCAGACAAAGCGGCGACCAGAGGGCGCGGACAAGGGCTCGGTCGTAAAGTTGACATCCGGGCGGCGACCTTGCGGGGCCAGCCGTATTCCTGCGACCTCCCCCGCCAGTCGGGGCGGAAAGTTCACATTGTAAAATAGACCATAGGCCGCATCTTCATCGGGGTGTGCCGCCAGGATGCGGCGAACGACATCTTCGCCATGCGTCACGGCAGCCTCAAACGGGTTGTCCGCCTTCGCATTTGCGGGGCCATAATATTGCGACAGGGCAATCGCAGGCAGACCTTGGAGCGCGGCCTCCATCGCCCCGCCAATCGTGCCAGAATAGAGCGTATTTTCCGCCGAGTTATTGCCCCGGTTCACGCCCGATAGAACCAAATCGGGCGGTGCCTCAGCCATAACCTCATGCAGCCCGACCAGCACGCAATCTGCCGGGCTTCCTTCGGCGGCAAATCTGCGGGGTGAAAGCTCTGTCAGCATGGTGGGCCGTGTATAGCTGATGCAATGCCCGACCCCCGATTGCTCAAATGCGGGCGCGACGGTCCAGACATTCTCTGCACCCGCTATGGCGGAGGCGATCTCATGCAAAACCTGCAAGCCCGGCGCGGTAATGCCGTCATCATTGGTGATTAGAATACGCATAAGCTCGCCCCTTTTTCGCTTTGATAAGCAAGCAGGGTGAGCCCGTCCAGCACTTGCGCGCGACCAAGTAAATTTAGAACTCAAATTGACGCTGTTCGCCGGTCTCTACCGCGCGCGCTTGTTCAGACGCTGCCGTACCCATTTGCTGGGCGGGCGATTAAATCCTAAACCATCGCTTCGGCGCAGTCTAAAGGCGCAGATTAGGCGGCAAGTGGCAAAGGCACATTGCGCTTGGAGCGTGGCCTGCGATATCTGGACGATAAAGGCACCGCATATTGCACGCCTAAGTCAATGACCACCCTGGGATCAATCCCCTCGCCCAAGACAGCGACAAGGCTTGGGAAAGCCTCGGTCAACGCGTCGAAATGGGGCAGCACCATGCGCGACCAAAGAAAGGTTGTCACGCCCGCGTTGCGTTCCTCGGCCAGTCCGATCAGGTCGCCCAACGCATCATCAAGCGTCTCAGCATCTGCAACCAGAATATCAACGTCAAAATGCGTAAGCGCCTCTTCCGCCGCGCGCAAGCAGGCCGTTCCGGTCGCTAGAAAGCCACGCTCTAACCCCAGCACCGTGGTTCGCTTGCACCGAGCAGAATTCCGGTCAACACTGAGCAATTGCATTTCGTTATCCTATTGTCTTCCATCTCGCGTCTGACAATCGAGGATAGTTCTTAAAATTCGCTGAAAATTCGCCACGCAATCGCGCAGTATCGCGCTGCGCGGATGCGCACAGTCTTCGTGTGTCCCTTGCAGTTTTGCCGCAAAACGCAAAGTTTAGGACGACTCAAAGCCGCAACTCCAGCGGCGCGCATCAATGAGGTCGATATGTCGCTGAAAAATACCCTCGCCCACTATGGAAGCGTCGCCAAGATGTTCCATTGGCTCACGGCCCTGTTGATCCTTACACTGTTCCCTCTCGGGGTCATTGCACAGTACCTACCTTATGAAACAGCAGAGCAGTTGGCCCAAAAGGCTTGGCTGTTTTCACTGCATAAAACCTTGGGCGTGACCGTGTTTTTTGTGGCGCTACTGCGGATCCTTTGGGCCATCAGCCAGCCCAAGCCCAGCCCCGTCCATCCCGAACGCCGGTTTGAAACCTTTGCCGCCGAAACCGCGCATTGGGTGCTCTACTCTGCTCTTGTGATCGTGCCCTTGTCGGGCTGGATCCATCATGCGGCCTCGGAAGGTTTCGCGCCGATTTGGTGGCCTTTGGGGCAGAACCTGCCCTTGGTGCCAAAGTCCGAAACCCTCGCAGCTTTGTCTGGCGGCGTGCATTTCGTGACAACTAAGGTTATGCTTGCGGCGCTCCTGGCCCATATTGCTGGCGCGCTCAAGCATAGCTTGATCGAGCGGGACGGTGTGCTCGCGCGGATGTGGTTTGGTGCGTCACCCGACATCGACCCAGCACCCGAGGCCGCCACGCCCTGGCCGCCCATCACGGCCATTGCCGTTTGGCTCGCGGCGATAGCGGTAGGCTCGGGGCTTGGCGCCTTCAATACGCATCACCCATCGGTCTCCTCTGTCGCGCTCGAACAAGCGTCCTCAGAATGGCATGTAGAAGGCGGCGAACTAGCGCTCACCGTGACACAATTTGGCGCGCCGATCTCGGGTCAATTCAAAGAGTGGACCGCCGCCATTGAGTTTGATGAAAGCATCTTGGAAGGCACCGCAGGATCTGCGGATGTAACGATTGCCATCGGCTCGCTTGCGCTTGGTTCTGTTAGCGCCCAGGCAATGGGCGCGGACTACTTCGACGTCGCGACCTTTCCAACCGCCCGTTTTCAAGCGGACCTGATCAATACGCCAGGCGGATATCTCGCCCAAGGCACGCTGACCATCAAAGGGCACGAGATCCCCATTGAGATGCCCTTTGAACTCTCGCTCGCGGGGGAGCGCGCCCAAGCCAGCGGAACGCTCACGCTCAATCGGCTGGATTTTGGGATTGGCGAGAACTTGGCGGATGAATCATCGCTCAGTTTCCGGGTTGAGGTCACGTTTAGCGTGGAGGCACATCGCTGACCCAATAAACAGACACCTAGCGGTGGCTATATGCGGGTTCGATAGCGACAAGGCACTATGTTGAATTTTGATCTTTTACCCGCTCAGCACCGGGCCATCCTCGGTCGGCTTGGACAAAGCGGGCAGGCATGAATTCTAATATCAAAATTC
>CAYWNJ010000099.1:0-7257 GCA_964459535.1 uncultured Rhodobacterales bacterium | reverse complement strand
CTCACCGCGCTCATGTCGGCGCTGAAGGCTCAGATCGCACGCTAATCTCGATCAGATTGCCGTCCGGGTCGCGCAGGTAGAGCGAGAGGATTGGACCCGTTGCACCGCTCCGCGGAACCGGCCCCTCTTCGATTTGCACGCCGCAGCTTTCAAGATGCGCCTGCCACGCGGCAAGCGGCGTTTCGGTGAGAAAGCATAGATCCGCGCTCCCTGGATAGGGCGTTTTGGCATGTGGGGCAAAGGGCGCGCCTGCAGCGTGTAAGTTGATCTTTTGATCCCCAAATCGCAACGCATAGCGGGTGCTGGCGTCGGCTGCGACAAAGCTTTCCAGCCGCATCCCAAGTGCGGTTTGATAAAAGCGCGCCGTTGCCTCGATATCAGCAACCGTCAGCACCAGATGATCCAGAGCAGAGATCCGAGGTTGTGTCACGCCCTATCCTTTCGTACCCATGCGCTATGCAAACTGCGCAGACACGAGATGAGGTGCAAGATCTTCTTGACCCCGCACGGGCGCAAGCGCTTTTGACGGCGCTTGGGCGGGCCGAGGTGGTTGCGGCCGGAGACCCTCTTCCCCCTTTCTTCCACCACCTTTACTTTTGGTCGCCTCAGCCGCCAGCGGCACTTGGCCGTGATGGGCATCCACGCGTTGGTGGTTTGATCCCGGATATGGGGCTGCCGCGCCGAATGTGGGCGGGTGGACGTCTTGAGTTTCACGAACCCCTCCGTGCGGGCGGGCCGGCGCGCAAGGTCAGCCGGGTCGAGGCCGCGACACATAAAACCGGGCGGACGGGCCCGCTTGGCTTTGTCACGCTGCGCCATGAGATTTGGCAAGCGCAAACCTTATGCGTGACCGAGTGGCAAGATTTGGTCTATCGCGAGGATCCCGCCCCCGACGCCCCGCGCCCCGCGCCCGAGATCGCGCCAAAGGGTGAGGTTCTGCGGGTGGCCGCGTTCGACAGCACGCTGCTCTTTCGCTATTCGGCGCTTACATTCAATGGCCACCGTATTCACTATGATCTCGACTATGCGCGTCAGGTCGAGGGGTATGGGGGTCTGGTCGTGCATGGCCCACTTTTAGCGCAGCTGCTGATGTTAGAGGCGGGACCTCTGACCGGTTTTTCATTCCGCGCCACCGCGCCGCTGATGCATTTTGAGGCGGCGCACCTGTGCCAAAACGGGCAAGAAATGTGGGTGAGCGGTCCCGAAGGTCGTCTTTGTATGCGGGCAAAGATTGGCGCGTAGAGCGACCGACTTTAGAGCTGAAGCCTCGTATCCAAGTTTTAGCATGGCGATGGTGTTTTGATCTTATATCCGCTTAGCCCTCTAGCCATCCGAAGGATGGCAACGCGCCGACCGCCCCCACGGGCGGCGCGTACCGCGCCACCCTCGGTCGGCTTGAGCAGAGCGGAGGCTGTTGAAGATCGACATCAAAATTCAATCGCCACTTCAGATATTGTGCGCAACAGGCACCGTCCAGCCGCGCCGATCCGCCCCGTTCTGCTGGAGGCAAACCTGCGATTTAACGGGCGGCGCTATCTGAACTACCGTTGGATCACCCGCTGCTGCTGATACGAGAAATAGGGCGCTACGACGCAAACCGCTCGGCTATCTCGCCACTCATATACCGCACAACACCCGCACATAGCGTCAAAGCCACCCGCCGCGTGTCATCCAGAATGACCAGATCGGCGCGTTGGCCGGGGCTTAGGTCTCCGCGATCATCCAGCCCCATAATCTGCGCCGGGTTCGAAGAGATGAGCCCCCATGCCTCGGGCAGCGATAAAATCCCCGCATCCGCCAGCATAAGGGCGGCCCGGCGCGGGCTGGGGTAGTGATAGTCCGAGGCCAGCGCATCGCAATACCCCATCGCAACCAGGTCCAAAGCCGAGACATTCCCCTTGTGAGAGCCTCCGCGCACCACATTCGGTGCCCCAAGAACCACGGGCCCGCCAGCCTCGGCGGCGGCAGCCTGTGTTTCGGGAAACTCCGCAATAGGCACACCGCGCGCCAGCCATCGCGCACGCCCTTGCGGGGTCGCATCATCATGGCTGCCCATCTGCACACCCTGCGCGCGGAGCTGCGCGCAAAGGGCATCGAGAGCGGGTGGAACCGCGTCGCGACGGCTGTGAAGATCCAACAGCATTTGGAAATGAACGTCCGGGTTACGCCCCGCCTTCAGCGCCTGCCCCGTCAACCGCGGCGGCTTTCGGCCCTCAGCCAGCCGGTCATGCGGCAGATGATCGTTAAAGACCACATAGCGCACCCCCCAGTCTGCAAGCTGCTCGGGCAGCGCCGTGTAGCATTCCAAAAGATGGATCTCGAGCCGCAATTGCCCGCGCATATCAACCAGAGGCTGGTCGCGCAGCTCGGCCAGGGCGCTCATCACGCGCGCTGCGAATTCGGGGCCGCGCACGCCGCCCTCCCAGCTCATAAACTGCGCCAAATAGGCGGTTGTGATGCCATTCGCGGCCAGTTCGGCTTCGACACTCAAAAGCCCTTCGGTCATCTGTTTCATCACGCCCCGGCGCGGCGCGACATGCCGCTCAAACCCGTCACCATGCAGGTCGATGATCCCCGGAAGGATCGTATAGCCGCTTAGGTCGACGCTTCGGCCCATGGTCTTGCTTGAGACAATCCCATCTGAGATCGAGAGCGGATGCGTATCCTCTGCCCCCTCTCGGACCACCCGCGCATTGACGAAATCAATCTTCATCGCCGGATACGGTTGCTCGCTTGAAGGCGCCGGTACGGAGAAAGGCGCTGGTCTGTGCAATCACAAGGGGGCTTACCATCATATAGGTATGCGTGACCGGCAGGGTGATATGATCATGCATCCCTTCGACCCGTGTTGAGGCGACCGAGACTTTGCCGTCATCCTCGCCCGGCAACAATGTGCTGAAATAGGCGTTGAGCGAGCGCGAGCCTGCGATCACACCGAGTTCAAAGCTCACGGGTCCGAGCGCGCGGGGGACCGACTCGGGCCCCGTTCCCAATTGCAGGCTGGCCGGTCCGTTAAACCAGCCAAAGGCGGTAAGATCGTCAAGGTGGTCAATAACTTCGCTGCCCTGGTTGGGCGGCCCAAGCATGACCACGCGGCCAAGGTCCGGCGCGGCCTGCCCGCTGAGCCAATGCCGGAGCAAGATCCCGCCCATTGAGTGGGTGACAAAGTGAATCGGCCGCGCATCCGCGCAAGCGCGCAGGGCGGGCGGGATAACATCCTCGGCGAGTGTTTTGACCGTGGCCGAGGTCGAGGGGTAGCTGGGCCGAACAACGTGATACCCCTCGGCCTCTAGTGCTGTGCCCAAGATGGCCATGGAGGCATCTGTACGCGCAAGCCCGTGCAACAGCACGACGCATTCCGCATGCGCTGCGATTGGGCAAAGCAGCCAGAGAGCTAGGACAAGCCGTTTCATGGGTTCTTTATGCGGTATTCTTTGGCTAAGCCAAGACCTATCGCTTTCATTTGAGCTTTGTACGATAGCTTGACGACCTAAACTGCCGTCGAATTTTTTTAAGGCGCGCGACCTTTAACCTAAGGCACTCGACGGTGATTCTGATAGCGCCGTTCCGAGGGGAGGCGCAATCGCGCCGCCCGTCAAACCAGAGGTTTGCCTCCGGCAAAACGGGGGCGGAACGGCGCGGCGCAACAGTGCCTGTTGCGCGGGAGACATATTCAGGACAAGACGCCTCAGGTTGAAGGTCGGGCGCTTTAGAATAAAGAAAGCTGTCCATTATCTTGGACTTGAGGGCGAAACAGATCGGTGCGCAGCGGCGGCGCCTCGGTCTTTAGGCGCAAACGGTGGACTGCGACGCGGAAGCGGGCCGCGACCATCTCGGCATAGGCCCCCTCGCCCTGCATCCGGTGGTGCCAGCGCGCGTCATAGTCCTGCCCCCCATGCATTTCCCGAAGCCGAGACAGGATGCGACCCGCGCGGTCCGGAAAGCACTCCTCTAACCATTCACGGACCAAGCCCGACACCTCTCGGGGCAGGCGCAGCATAATCCAACTTGCTGTGCCCGCGCCTGCGTCACGTCCAGCGGTCAAGATCGCCTCAAGCTCTGGATCTGTCAGAGCCGGGATGAGGGGCGACGCCATGATCCGCACCGGAATGCCAGCGCATGTCAGCGCTTTGATGGTCCTCAGCCGACGGGCGGGTGTTGGAACGCGCGGCTCCATCAGGCGCGAAAGACGGGGGTCAAGTGTCGTAACCGAGATCCCCACGCGTACAAGCCCACGCCGCGCCATGTCCGATAGGATATCAATATCCCGTTCGATCAACGTGCCTTTTGTTACGATAGCAACGGGATGGCCCACCTTTGAAAGCACCTCAAGACAAGCCCGCGTGAGGCGATGCTCCTTTTCAATAGGCTGATAGGGATCGGTGTTGGTCCCCATCGCCAGCGGCGCGACCTTATAGCGCCGCGCCGCGATCTCTCGCGCAAGCAGCTCCGGCGCGTTTGGGCGGGCGATCAGCTTTGTTTCAAAATCCAGACCGGGCGAGAGCCCAAGATAGGCATGGCTGGGCCGGGCGAAACAATAAACACACCCGTGTTCGCACCCGCGATAGACATTGATCGAGCGGTCGAATGGCAAATCGGGCGAGCGGTTATAGGTGATGATCGAGCGCGCCGTTTCAAGCCTAACCTCGGTCCGAATCGGGGGAAGCTCCTCCTCTTCTAAATCCCAACCATCATCGAAGTTTTCACGACTATGCGCCTCAAATCGCCCGGATTTATTGCTCCGCGCCCCGCGCCCCCTTGTCTGTTTTACCTTATCACGCAGATCCATCTTTGCAGAATAGAACAAATTAGGAACATTTCAAGACGTCGGCTTTATCACCAATCCGCGAAACAACTGTTGACGTCGCGCAATGTCCGGTTCATGTCGCTATTTAGACAGTAGACTTAAGCCGCGCCTTGCATTCAGGCTGGAACAATAGCTGCATATATCGGCGTGTTTGGGAGACAGACCATGGCTGACGAAGATGACATCATCCTCTCGGAACTTGATGATGAGGAATTGGTGCAGCAAATGTTTGACGACCTTTACGACGGTCTCAAGGAAGAGATCGAAGAAGGCGTTAACATCTTGCTTGAGCGCGGATGGGCCCCTTATCGGATCCTGACCGAGGCGCTGGTGGGTGGCATGACCATCGTTGGCGCTGACTTCCGCGATGGGATCCTCTTTGTCCCCGAAGTGCTGCTTGCCGCGAATGCGATGAAGGGCGGGATGGCGATCCTCAAGCCGCTTTTGGCAGAGACTGGCGCGCCACGTGTCGGCAAGATGGTGATTGGCACGGTCAAGGGCGATATCCACGACATCGGCAAGAACTTGGTGTCGATGATGATGGAGGGCGCGGGTTTTGAAGTGGTTGACCTCGGTATCAACAACCCGGTCGAAAATTACATGGAAGCGCTTGAGAGCGAAGAGCCGGATATTCTCGGCATGTCGGCGCTTTTGACCACAACGATGCCGTATATGAAGGTGGTCATCGACACGATGGTTGAGCAGGGCAAGCGGGATGACTACATCGTGCTTGTTGGCGGCGCGCCGCTGAACGAAGAATTTGGCAAGGCCATTGGTGCCGACGCGTATTGCCGTGACGCGGCCGTCGCAGTGGAGACCGCCAAGGAGTTTGTTGCGCGCAAGCACAACCAAATGACGGCCTAGACGGGGGCTCGGGTCGGCCCCCTTAATTGGTGGAGACTGACACATGGCGCTTGATAAACTGGTTCTGATTGTCTTTCTGGTCGCCGGATCCTTTGCTGTAGCGGTTTGGCTTGGCGCGCTTATTCTGGCGGCGCTTTCCGTTCCCTTTATGTGGATTGCCCTTATCCCTGCGGCGTTCGTTGGCTATGTTGTCTACCGCGTCATTGCCGAGCGGCTTTCTGACCCTACCGAAAATCATTATGACAAAATGGATCACTAAATGCTTGTTGTAACAACAGAAAACGTAGCGGGACGGCCCGCGGTTGAGACCTTAGGGCTGGTGCGCGGGGCAACCGTCCGTGCCAAGCATTTCGGGACGGACTTTGTGGCAGGTCTGAAAATGATTGTGGGCGGCGAGCTGCGTGGGTACTCCTCCTTGCTTGCGGGCGCGCGAGAGCAAGCCCTGGATCGGATGATCGCCGAGGCGGAGGCGCTGGGCGCGAACGCGATTGTTGGCATGCGGATGCAGACCTCGGCGATTGCTAAGGGAAGTTCCGAAATTGTCGCCTATGGCACAGCGGTGCGGCTTGGAGACGGTTGACGATACCGCCCTGACCGAGGCTGGGCTGCGCGCCACGGGTGCTGGGCGTGTTCTGCTTATCGCTTGCGGCGCGCTTGCGCGGGAAATCCTTGATCTCAAACGGCTTAACGGCTGGGATCACCTCGATCTGACATGCCTGCCTGCGAAATATCATCTCTACCCCGAGCGGATTACCGACGCCGTGCGCGGGTCGGTTGCCAAGCACCGCGATGACTATGCCCAGATCTTTGTGGTCTATGCGGATTGCGGCACAGGCGGTCATCTGCAAGCGGCCTGCGCCGAGCTTGGGGTTGAGATGATCGCCGGCCCCCATTGCTACAGCTTTTTTGAGGGCAATGAGCGGTTTGCCAAACTGGCCGAGGATGAAATCTCGACCTTTTACCTCACGGATTTCCTGGTGCGGCAGTTTGAGGCGTTTATTCTTAAACCGATGGGCCTCGACCGGCACCCCGAGCTGCGTGATATGTATTTCGGCAATTATACCAAACTCGTCTACCAGGCGCAGACGGATGACCCCGCTTTGACGGAAAAGGCGCAGCAAGCGGCCCAGACTTTGGGCCTTGCGTTCGAGCGCCGCTTTACCGGCTACGGTGATCTTTCTACCGCGCTGGCAAAGTTGTAGCGCGCGACGTTAAGGAGTTCTCCCATGCATGATCCTGCTTTCTCCGCACCGGGCCGTTTTTGGCGCGGCAATTTGCACACCCATTCCAACCGCTCGGATGGTGTTTTACCGCCCGAGGAGGTGTGCAAGCTTTACAAGGCCGAAGGATATGATTTTATCGCGCTCACAGATCACTTCGTCGGTGCATTTGACTATCCCATCGTGGATACCCGCCCGTTTCGGGACGAGAGCTTTACAACCATCCTTGGGGCCGAGCTGCATTCGGGCGCGATGGATAACGGCGAGCTTTGGCATATCCTCGCCGTCGGCCTGCCCTTTGATTTCGCGCCGTCTAGAGCGTGTCCGTCTTGACCGGATTCAGGATTCCCTTGCGACCTGAGCTGT
>CAYWNJ010000098.1:4658-7289 GCA_964459535.1 uncultured Rhodobacterales bacterium | reverse complement strand
AGAACCGCAGCCGCAACCGAGCGGCAGACGCTGACGTCAAAACCTTGCCATTCGCCATTGGCGTCAGGCGCCGCAAAGCCCACCAGACCGGTGGAGACGCCGCAGTTCAGAGTGCCGCGCGCCTTAACGTCGTCCAACGTGCCGGCTGCCGCCGCACCAGCCGCCAAGCCAGCTACGGTCAACGCGCCGAAGAAAACGGAGGTTTTCATAAGTACCTCTTCCTGTCATAGTCCACCGAGAGCGCGGTGGGTAATCTGATCCCGCATTTGGAATCGCTTTTTGTCTAGGCCGGGCTCGCCCCGGACCGATAGCAGATAATGTGTGCGCAAATGCTGTAGAGCGTCAAGAGCAAGCGTGCAAAATCGCGTCCAAACAAGGCTCAATATAGGGCGACGTTGCGCATCGCTGGAATATTTCGTCCATTCCAACCGAGATTAATACCCGCTATGCGAGCATCACTGCTGATCAGGGCAATGCACCTTAGTCAGATTCGAGGGAAATGCTATCTACCGCTCAGGCCACAAGACTGCCCCCAAGAGCGTCCGATCTTAAACCAGAGGCACCGAGCAGAAATTCTTATAGCGCCGTTCCGAGGGGTGGCGCGATCGCGCCGCCCGTGGGGGCGGAACGGCGCTTGTTGCGCGGTAGGTATGTTCGGGGCGATGCGCCTTTGGTTTTAAGGTCGGATACTTAACCCGCCTGATACGCTGAGAGGAACGCGCGTGCATGCTGAAATTCTGCGCGCTTGCGCAACGCTACCGTCTCAGCCTCAGTGTCACTTCCCCATTGGCTGATCTGCCAGTCTTCGTCCACCCGCGCAGCCTGCCACAAACTTTCGATTGGGAACGCCTGCAAAAACGCCGCAAAACCAATGATAAGCGAGCCGGACAGACTCACCAAATCATGGAACGCCGTTAACTCGAATGCATCGAGCGCCTCGGTTCGGTGACGCAAGCGCGACAAGGCTGCGGGATTTTGCGCTGCGGGCATAATGCCTTGCCTGAGTTCTAGCCGTACCTCCAAAGCCTCAGCGGCCCAATCAAGAAGTGGATCCCACGCCTCGGCCTGACGTTTGACCAGCTCGGCCGGCTCGGCCGCGCGATAGCACAGCAGGTCACTATCCCCGTACTCTGCCAACATATGGGCCACTGCGCGACGCTGCGGGGCTACTTTGTCGATTGCGGCGTTTGCACTGCGGGTAAACGGCATGGAGAGCGGATCGATAACCTCGTCCTGCGCGGCCCATTCATCCGCAATCGCCTGGGCCAAGGTTTCGCTTGGGACGACCAACAGGGCTTTGGCAGGCGTTTTAACCGCGCGCCTGTCAAGCGACACGCCCCAGCCACCTTTGGTGGGCTCAATCGTTGCCGCCTCCCAAAACCGCTTTTGCACCCAAGCGCTCATATGTCTATTCCCCAGCGACGTGCGATTTCACCCAGCAGCGCATCCCAGTCCGCGACCACAGTCGCCGCCGCGCTCAATGCAGTCACCGGCTGATAACCCCAGGCGACACCAATCCCCATGATCCCGGCGCTGCGCGCCATATCCATGTCAAAGGACGAATCGCCCACCATAATCGCAGCTTCCGCAGACACGCCCGTCTCAGCCAGCGCAGCCAAAAGCATGGAGGGATGCGGCTTGCTCGGGTGCGAATCGGCATGTTGCAGCGAGACGAAAAAACGGCGCAGATCATGTGCATCCAGCAGCAATTCCAGCCCGCGCCGTGACCTACCCGTCGCGACGGCCAAAAGCACCTCTGGCACCGCATGTAACCGCTCAAGCGCGCCGCGCGCGCCCGGATAAAGCGGCGAGCTTTCTTTGCTCCCAGCAGAAAGGCGGAGCTTGGCATAGGTCTCTTTATAGCGCGCAACGAGCGCGCCTTGGATCTCGCGCGTTGTCTCGGGGGCGAGCCGTGCCATCGCCTCGGGCAAGGACAGCCCAACGATTGAGAGGATCGCATCTGGGCTTGGTGACGTGAGATCAAGCAGTCGAAAGGCGTGCTGCATACCCCCTACGATATCCTGCTGGCTATCGACCAAGGTGCCATCCACATCAAAGATAACCAAGCGCAACGTCATAGCATCTCCGCAAAGGGATCATCGCTGGCTAAGTCTTCGCGCCAGCCAAGCGTCTCCCAACTTTGCGCCATATGGGCGGGGAGAGGCGCTGTAAGTGTCACCGCCTTGCGCGTCACGGGGTGCTCAAAGCGCATCATCCTTGCGTGCAAATGCAGCTTGTTCGAGATGATGCCCCCCATGCGTGCACCCCACCCATCGCCGAGGTTTTCCTGGCTAGAGCCGCCATATTTTCCGTCCCCCGCGATCGGATGGCCAATCTCGGCCATATGGGCGCGCAGCTGATGTGTCCGTCCTGTCACCGGCTCAAGCGCAACCCAAGCAGCGCGGCCCGCAACGCGGTAAAGCGTGGCATAGCGCGTCTGCGCACGCTTGGCGCCCGGGGTAGTCGCAATCTCGCGCGGATGGATCGCCCGCATCTTCTCGCCCGCGCCGCCCGCGCCGTGCCCGGCCGCCTTAACGAGGCCGTATTTGATCTCGCCCAGAAATGGGGTTGGCACGCCTGCGACCAGCGCCCAGTAAAGCTTGCGCGCCTGACGATGCCGGAGCGCTGCGG
>CAYWNJ010000098.1:2583-4558 GCA_964459535.1 uncultured Rhodobacterales bacterium | reverse complement strand
CCTGCGACCAGCGCCCAGTAAAGCTTGCGCGCCTGACGATGCCGGAGCGCTGCGGTAAGGGCCGCTGCCGCCGCGCGGGTCCGCGCCATGAGCAAAACGCCGGATGTGTCCTTATCGAGCCGATGAACCAGGCGGGGCGGCTCGTCGGCATCAAAGCAAAGCGCCTCGGCCAAGCTGTCCACATGGCGCGTTTGCCCGCTTCCACCTTGCACAGGAAGGCCCGGAGGCTTGTTCAGCGCCAAGATATGCGCATCACGCCAAAGCACGCAGGCGCGGATCATATTTGCGTCAGCCTCAGAGATTTTGGGTTTCGGCTTTGGCGGCGCGTCGGCCTCCGGCAAGGGCGGGATGCGCACGCTTTGGCCTTCCTGCACCTTGCTCGCCGGTTTGGCGCGGGCCTTATCAACGCGCAAGTCACCCTTGCGGCACATCTTTTCAATCATACCCTGGCGCAGCTGCGGAAAGCGACGTTTGAGCCAGCGATCCAAACGCTGATCCCCCTCGCCCGGCGCAACGGTGAGATGTTGAACCCCGCTCATGGAAAGAGCGTGCGCCCCAGCGCAGTTCCAATCAACACCGATGCAAGGCAAAGGAGGACCGTGCCGACAACATAAACGGCAGCTTTGCCACTCGCGCCCGCCTCAACAAGCCTCAGCGTATCCAGCGAAAACGCCGAGAAGGTGGTAAAGCCGCCTAGGATACCCGTCATCACGAAGGGCACCCATTTGTCCAAGGATTTGCCTTCAGAACTTTCGACCAGGAATGCGAAGGCCAAGCCCATCGCAAAGCATCCCAGAACGTTTACGCAAAGCGTCGCAAAGGGGAAGCGCAGCGACACGGCAAAGATATGCCTGAGCACGGCACCAATGGCGCCGCCGAGCGCTATGTGAAGAACAGTCATGGGCCACGCCATCGCGTGGCCGCTTGCGCCTGTCAAGCCCGGTTCAGATGTTCTCAAAATCCCCGGACCGTCCGGCTCCGGCGGCAAAGCGCCCTGCCCCCGCTGTGCCTTCGTTGCGGATCGCGTCCTGACCATGCGCCCATTCATGCGCGAGGGCGTCCTCGACGGGCATGCCCCGGCTGGCAATAATGGCCGCGCGATCCGCCAACATCGCCTCTTGCGGGAAGCGGGCGATCTCATGGGCCATCGCCTCGGCGGCGGCGCGCGCTTGCCCTTCGGGCACCACTTTCTCGGCCAGGCCGATGGCGAGGCATTCCTCTGCTGGCACTTTCCGTCCGGTCATCGCGATCTCAAGCGCGCGACCTTGGCCCAGTAGGCGCGGCAAGCGCACCGTGCCGCCATCCATCAGCGTGATCCCCCAGCGTCGACAGTAAACGCCCATGTAGGCGGTCTGCGCCATAACGCGCACATCACACCAAAGCGCAAGCTCCATGCCGCCCGCGACTGCCGCGCCCTCAATCGCGCCGATGACGGGCTTTTTGAGCGCCATGCGCGACGGCCCCATCGGCCCGCGCCCCTGGGCAGCAATGTCAAGCTCGTTGAAATAAGGCTCTCTTAGCACAGGATCTTGCAGGCTGGCGGCAAGTTTAAGATCCCAGCCTGCGCAAAAATTCCCGCCCGCGCCAAAAAATACGGCAACGCGGGCCGCACTGTCCTCGAAACTCTGAAACGCCTTGTAGAGCGCAATCGCATGCTCGGTGTCCACTGCGCCGCGGGCCTCTGGGCGGTCATGGACAATCGTCCAAACGTGATCGGTTTTTTCAATGCGAACTGTCATGGCAAAATCCTCCTGGCGGCAGCGCAGCGCAACAGCGCAGGGCTGTCATCTCTAACGCGACGTCCAAGGGGTGTTTTACCTTACGTCACCGCGCTCGGCCCGTAGCTTGGAGAAATAGGCCAAGCGTTTTTTGAGCTCCCGCTCAAATCCGCGCTCGACCGGGTCATAAAACGCAGCGCGCGCCATACTGTCGGGGAAGTAATGCTGCCCAGAGAACCCATCCTCGGCGTCATGGT
>CAYWNJ010000098.1:0-2561 GCA_964459535.1 uncultured Rhodobacterales bacterium | reverse complement strand
GCGCCATAGCCTTGGTCCTTCATCATGGCCGTTGGCGCGTTGAGGATATGTTTGGGCGGCATGAGCGAGCCGGTCTGCTTGGCCGAGCGCCGTGCGGCCTTATACGCGGCATAACCTGCGTTCGACTTTGGCGCGAGCGCGAGATAGATGACCGCCTGCGCCAAGGCCAACTCGCCCTCAGGGCTGCCGAGCCGTTCGTAAATTTGCCAAGCCTCTAAGCAATGCGCTTGTGCTTGCGGGTCGGCCAGGCCGATATCCTCGACCGCCATCCGTGTGATCCGGCGGGCGAGATAGCGCGGGTCCTCCCCGCCCTCAAGCATCCGGGCCAGCCAATAAAGCGCCGCATCCGGGTCAGAGCCCCGTACTGATTTGTGCAGCGCAGAAATTAGGTTGTAGTGACCATCGCCGCCTTTGTCATACTGCGCCGCGCGCCGCGTCAACCGGGTTGTAAGCTCGGGCAAGTCAAGCGGCGGCGTCTCGGGCCAGGCGGCAACCTGCTCTACCATGTTCAAAAGCGCGCGCCCATCCCCGTCGGCCATGTCGAGCAGACCGCTCCGCGCCGCCTCCGTCAGAGGTAAAGCGCGGTCAAACGTTGCCTCCGCGCGCGTAAGCAGGGTCTTGAGCGCGGCGGTGTCAAGCCGCTCCAGCACAAGCACTTGGGCCCGGCTGAGAACCGCAGCATTCAGCTCAAAGCTAGGGTTTTCAGTCGTCGCGCCGATCAGAACAATCGTGCCGTCCTCCATATGGGGTAAAAACCCGTCCTGTTGGGCTTTGTTAAAACGATGGATCTCGTCCACGAACAACAGAGTGCCCTGCCCGGCTTTGCGGCGCAACGCGGCGGCTTCAAAGACTTTGCGCAGCTCTGGCACACCGCTAAAAATCGCACTGATTTGAACAAAGTGCAGATCGGTTTCATCCGCTAAGAGCCGCGCGATGGTGGTCTTCCCAACCCCAGGCGGCCCCCACAAGATCAGCGATCCAAGCTGCCCTGCACCCAGCATTGATCCAAGCGGAGCGTCAGGGCCCAAGAGGTGATCCTGGCCAATCACATCGGCCAAACGCGCCGGGCGCAAACGGTCCGCCAAAGGCTGCACTTTAGGCGCCATGTCAGCTGCGTCGAAAAGATCGGCCACCGTTAGAACCGAAACCGCAAGCCAACGCGGCGGCCCGCGCGTAGGATCGTCAGCGCGGTGGTGCGCCCGCCGGACAAGAGCGCCCGTTCGAACGCGTCTGGCGAGGCGATAGGCGCGCCATTGACCTCTTCGATCACATCTCCGGGCCGCAGCCCCGCACGGGCCGCGTTGCCCTGGGCCTCAAGCACTGCAACGCCGCGCGCCATGATGGGCAGGTTCAACTCGGACAGAACGGCGGGATTGATACGCACCAAAGTCAGGCCCGCCAGCGGGAACGGTCGGGCAAAGCGCCGTTCCGCGCGCGCGGGCGTGTTCGGGGCAACCAGCAAGCGCACATCGACAGTCTCTGCAACGCCCTTGCGAATGCGGGTTACGGCAGAGGTCCGGCCCATGCCAGCAACCGACATCCGGTAAACCATCTCTGCGGGGGTATTCACCTCTCGCCCATCAACGGCGGTGATAATGTCATCGACGGCAAAACCCGCGCTTTGAAACGGGCTGGCAGGATGGAGGGCCGAGATCACGATCCCGCGCGCCACGGCAAGGCCCAAAGCATCGGCAATATCCGGATCGACAGGTTGGCCCGCCATCCCCGCCCAAGGGCGGGCGAACGCGGCGCGCCCTTGCTCGGCTTGCTCAACAAAGGCAGCGACCAGGTCCGCCGGGATCGCAAAGCCAATCCCATTGGAGCCCCCGGATCGCGTCAGGATTTGTGTGTTAATGCCAATGAGGCGCCCAGCCATATCAATCAAAGCGCCGCCCGAATTGCCTGGATTAATCGGCGCGTCGGTTTGAATGAAATACCCTCGGCCAGCCCCGCCCGCCCCGCCGGAGCGGGCAAGCCCGGATATGATACCGGAAGAGACGGTTTGCCCAACCCCAAACGGATTGCCAATAGCAAGCGCAAGTTCGCCCACACGCACCTCTTCCGAGGCGCGGAGCGGTAAAAACGGCAGATCCGTCGCGCCTTCAAGCTGAAGAATGGCGAGATCGCTTTCGGCATCCCCCAAAAGCACACGCGCGGAGAACTCGCGCCGATCTGTCAGAACAACGCGAATATCTGTGGCCATGCCAACAACATGATAGTTGGACACGACAATCCCCGATGCCGCAAGGATAACCCCCGATCCAAGCGAACTTTGCACCCGAGGTTGCGGCGCGCCGAACCCTTCAAAGAACCGCTCGAAAAAGGGATCGTCCATAAAGGGCGTCCGCCGAGCCTCGGTTACACGGCGCGCATAGATATTGACGACCGCCGGGGCGGCTTGCTCGACCAGTGGCGCAAAGCTGAGCGTAATTTCTGCCGGGCTTTGCGGAACTCGGCTTTCAGCGCTTGCAAAAGAGGCAAACAAGGTCAGGCAAATTATCAGGTGCTTCATCATAACACGAGATATGTCGGCAGAGCGGCGCCTTGGCAAGCCAAAGCGT
>CAYWNJ010000097.1:0-7361 GCA_964459535.1 uncultured Rhodobacterales bacterium | reverse complement strand
CATGTTCGACCTTCTGCAATTGGCGTTCTTGCTGTTCCTTACTGGCGGGCTGCACAACCCGTTTGCCCTGCTGCTGCTGGGGCCGGTCACGATCTCGGCCTCGGTGCTGACGATGCGCTCGACCCTTGTGCTGGGCGGCACGGCGATCCTGCTTGTGAGTGTGCTGGCCGGGTTTCACCTTCCCCTGCGCACCGAGCAAGGGTTTATCCTGCGCGTGCCGGACATCTTTATCTTTGGCAATTGGGCGGCGCTGACCATCGCCATCCTCTTTATCAGCGCCTATTCGCGCCGCGTGACGACCGAGATGCACGCAATGTCCGATGCGCTGAGCGCCACGCAAATGGCCCTCGCCCGCGAGCAAAAGCTAACCGATCTTGGCGGCGTGGTCGCTGCCGCCGCGCATGAGCTGGGCACCCCGCTCGCGACGATCAAGCTGGCCTCGACCGAGCTGATGGAAGAGCTTGAAGACCAAGCGGATCTACACGAGGATGCCGCGCTCATCCGAGCGCAGGCGGAGCGTTGCCGCGATATTCTGCGGGACATGGGGCGCGCGGGCAAAAGCGACACGCATCTGCGCCAAGCTCCCTTGATGACCGTGATCACCGAAGCCGCCGAGCCACATGAGAATCGCGGCAAGGAGATTCACTACACCCACGACCCCAAAGCCGGTGATATCGCCGAGCAGCCTTTGATCCTGCGGATGCCCGAGATCATCCACGGGCTGCGCAACATGATCCAAAATGCGGTGGATTTTGCCGAAACGCATATCTGGGTAGAAACCCATTGGACGGACGAGAAAATCTCAATTCGGATCCTCGACGACGGCGATGGTTTTCCCCCGCACTTGCTCGGGCGCATTGGCGATCCGTTTATGAAACGTCGGCGCCAGACCACGGATAAAGAGGCAAGGCCCGGCTATGATGGCATGGGCCTCGGCCTCTTTATCGCCAAGACCTTGCTCGAACGCACGGGCGCAGAGATTAACTTTGCCAATGGGCGGGACCCGTTTTCGGCTCAATATGGCGGGCAAATCGGCTTTGGCGCGATTGTAGAGGTCGTGTGGCCCCGCGCCCGAATTGACGCACGGGTGAACACACAAGCGGTAGGCCGGAACGAGAGAATCACCGCCTAAGGCTCCTGACCTTAAATATCAGGCACCCGACGACAGTCCAGATCCTGTATCTGCTTAGCCCCCAGCCATCCGCAGGATGGCAACGCGCCGACCGCCCGCACGGGCGGCGCGTCCCGCGCCACCCTCAGTCGGCTTGAGCGAAGCGGAGACGGTTGAAGATCAATATCAAAATTCAGCCTTCAGGCTATAGAACCGTTCAGGGGAGATATATTCGGGGCAAGTGGCCTCTGGTGTAAAGTCGGACGCATTCACGCTGTTTCGTTAACCTTTTATTAATCTTTCTCGATCTATAAAATTTGAGTGGATTGAGGCACATGATATGTCCGTCTCCGACATCTTTGTGGTATTTGTCGTTGCTTCGGCAACATCTTTGCTTGCGCTGACAATTTTGTTTTACACGCGCAATGTGTCTAAATTCCCTGCTGAAGGTCTATCAGAACCTATCTCTGCCCTACTCACGGACGCCGTTCTTTCTGATGTAACGCCAACAGCAGCCAAGGCGCTTAAAATCGGTCCGGAGGCGCAAGATTGGACCGATTTGCGACGCGCCTTGGCCCATCGCTTTGCCGGTCTTCCCTCTAATCTATCGGATTTCCCAAGCGGCAAGCATCGATTTGCACCGCACCGCCGGGATGAGAATATTGCGCTCATCATGGACCATAGCGGCAGTGATACGTCAGTCCACCTGGTACGAACCGAGCCATTGGCCCGCGTCGATGCCGAGCGTGTGGCCCATCTTGAGGCAGAAGTTGCGACGCTGGGCCAAATCCTAGATGCCTCGCCGCATCCAAGCTGGCAGATGGAGCAATCTGGCACCGTCTCTTGGTATAACGCGGCCTATGCCCGGCTTAGTGCCGAGATCGGCGTGCGCGATATCGATCAAGCGGCTTTGTTTGAAGCGCAAGATCCGCTTGAAGATCTACCGCAGCAACGCCGGGCCTCGCTCAATCGGAAGTCGGATGGCAAAACACTCTGGTACGATCTGTTTCAGCAGCAGATCGGGCAGCATATCATTTGCCATGCGGTAAATATTGAGGCGGTAATCCAGGCCGAGATCGCCCAGCGCAACTTTGTGCAGACGCTGGCCAAGACCTTTGCCCAACTTTCCATTGGCCTTGCGATCTTTGACCGAAACCGGCAATTGGCCTTGTTCAACCCGGCGCTTTTAGACCTCACAAAGCTTCCGGCGGAGTTTCTGAGCACCCGGCCGGACCTGCTGTCATTTTTCGATCAGCTTCGCGAGCACCGGATGATGCCGGAACCCAAAAGCTATACCTCCTGGCGACAACAAATCGCCAAGGTGATCGCTGCGGCTGCGGACGGTCGGTATCAAGAGACGTGGACGCTTGAGACTGGCCAAACCTATCGGGTCAGTGGTCGCCCGCATCCCGATCGCGCGATTGCCTTCCTGATTGAGGATATCAGCGCCGAGGTTATGGTTACGCGAAACTTCCGCGCCGAGTTAGAGTTGGGTCAATCCTTGATTGACAGCATTCCAGACCCGCTCGCGGTGTTCACCAATACCGGAATACTCTCGCTCAGCAACAAAGCGTATCGGCAGATGTTCAAGGTCGATCCGGATAGCAGCTTTGCCGATTTTACCATCTCCGACGCGTTCCGCGATTGGGAAAGGGCTGGCATTCAGAATATCTCGGACGCGAATATTCAAGATTATGTCTATGCAGGTGGCGGGCGTGCAGCGCGGGATTGCCCGCTTCAGATGCAAGATGGCACGCCCTGGACATGTCATCTTCAACCGATTGCGGCAGGGGCAACGGCCATCCGGTTTTCAGCCAAGCGGGCACGTGAAGCGGTGGTTATGCCAGCCTAAAGCGGGCGATGTTAAGCCTGAGGTATCCCCGAGCACTTCAAATCGCGCCGCTCTTTTAGGTTTTGATTGGCCTGTGTTTATTCTATTGACTGCTTTACGCCGCCAGGGATGCTCCTAATACTGAATTGGAACGCAGCTTGGCGCATCCAGAGAGGCAAAACAGGCCATAAATCCGATGCCACCCCTACCCGTGGACACAGACCAGCGAATTGAGTTGATCCTCCAGAGCCCTCTGCACACTGCATCCGTTGCAAAGCGCTTGGGCGCGGGGCTTGTGCCCGGTGATACGCTGCTGCTTGAGGGCCCGATTGGCGCCGGAAAAACTCACTTCGCGCGCAACCTGATCTCGGCATTGCTGATTGCGCCCGAAGACATCCCCTCGCCCACTTTCACATTGGTGCAGGAATACGAAACGGTAAGCGGGCCGCTCTGGCACGCCGATCTTTACCGTCTGACCGGGCCAAGCGAGATTGAGGAGCTCGGGCTGATCGACGCTATGGGGGGTGCAATATGCCTCATTGAATGGCCAGACCGCTTGGGTCTCGACCAACCTCACACCGCACTTCGCCTCGCGCTGTCTCCGATGGAGGACGCCGATCAGCGCAAGCTGACACTCTCTTGGCAAGCCCCAAGCTGGCAAGGACGGCTGGAGGCAGTTTTATGACGGCGCGGGCTGAGGGACAGCGAGCCTTTATCGCGCGGGCTGGATGGGATGCGGCGCACTCCGCGCAAGTGGCTGGGGATGCCTCGAACCGCCGCTACGACCGTCTGCGCCTGCCGGACGCCCGGACCGCCATCTTGATGGACGCGCCCCCTGACAAGGGCGAAGACATTCGTCCCTTTGTCTTTATTGCCAGCTATCTTTCTGACATCGGGCTCAGCGCACCAAAAATCCTCGCCGAAGATGCCAAACAGGGGTTTTTGCTGCTCGAAGATCTTGGAGATGACCTTTTTGCGCGCATCATTCCCCAGAATCCAAGTATTGAGCCACATCTCTACGCGGCGGCGGTTGATGTCCTCGCCCATCTACATGCCCACCCGCCACCAAAGCTAGCAACCTATGACGCGGCTCTGATGACGGATATGGCACTGCTCGCCTTTGATTGGTATCAGGCGGCTGCGGCCGCCACCCATGGCCGCGCCGAGGCGAAACAGGCACTCGCTGCGCTCCTCGAGCCCATCAAAGCCTCTGTCTTGATCCAGAGGGATTATCACGCCGAAAATCTGATTTGGCTGCCCGCGCGGGCCGGGGTCGCACGGGTTGGATTGCTTGATTTTCAAGACGCGATGCTGGGCCATCCGGCCTATGATCTGGCGTCAATCTTGCTTGACGCCCGCCGGGACGTGCCCAAAGATCTGCGAGAGACCATGCTCACGCGCTATATCACGGAGGCGAAGATCCCTGACCCCGCCGCCTTTACGCACGCCTTTTGGGCACTGGCCTTGCAGCGCAATTTGCGCATCATCGGCGTGTTCGCGCGGCTTTGTATGCGGGACGGCAAGGCGCAATATGTGGACCTGATCCCAAGGGTTTGGAACCATATCCTAACCGCTTTGGAGCATATCTCAGATGGCGCGCTTGCAGGGCTTCTGCGTACCGCGCTCCCGGAACCAACACCGGAAACCCTGCAAAGGATAAAGGCACAATGCGCGACACGCCCGACGCCGTAATGCTGTTTGCAGCGGGTTTCGGGACAAGGATGCGCCCGCTCACCGATGCAATGCCTAAACCCTTGATCAAGGTCGCAGGACGCCCGCTGATCGACCACGCGCTGGACCTGGCGCGCGCAGCGGCCCCACGCCGCATCGTTGCCAACCTGCATTACCGCGCCGCGCAGCTCAAAGACCATCTGAAGAACACAGAGGTGCGCCTGGTCTGCGAAGAGCCCCTGATCCTCGACACCGGCGGCGGCTTGCGCCATGCTTTGCCAACGCTGGGGGCCGATACGGTTTGGACGGTGAACACGGATGCGATTTGGCAAGGGCCCAATCCGCTTACATTTGCGCTTGAGCACTGGGATCCTGAGCGAATGGTCGCGCTGCTCGTCTGCGTTCCGCCAAGCCGCGCGGTCCAGCATAGCGGCGCGGGCGATTTTACCATGGGCGCGGATGGTCGGCTGAGCTGGGGGCCGGGCGTCATCTACGGCGGGGTTCAAATTATGAAAACCGAAGGGCTGCATAGCATCCGCAAAGAGGTTTTCTCGCTAACGGAGGTTTGGGCGGCAATGGCCCAAGACGGAAAGCTCTTTGGAGCCACATATCCTGGGTCTTGGTGCGATGTCGGTCACCCCAGTGGGATCGCGGCGGCGGAGGCATTGCTGCGTGAGGGGTAGAGCTATGAGATACGCGCCTTTGCCCGCGCGCTGCGTCTGCGCGTGCTCAAACCTCATAAAGGCTAGGGCGTAATGCGGCTCGACCCAGAGACTGGCGACGCACGCCTCTTTGGTCTGCCACCTGGCGTTGATTTCCCGCAGGCGCTGGTGCGCGGCTTGGAAACGCGGCTAGAGGGCGCGGCGCCCGAAGACTGGGCGCGGGTCACGCTGATCGTCAATACCAACCGCATGGCCCGACGCCTGCGCGACTTGTTCGACGCAGGCCCGGCCCGCCTGCTACCCCGGATTTTATTGGTCACAGATCTCGCGCGGCTCCTGCCAGAGCCCTTGCCCAAATCCCACCGAACGGATCTAAGGCGCAAGCTCGATCTGATGAGTTTGGTGCGCAAGCTGGTTGAAACCCAAAGCCATTTCGCGCTGCACGGCGCGCTCTTTGATCTAACCAGCAGCTTGACCGACCTGTTTGACGAGATGGAAGCCGAAGGCGTCCCGCCCGAGGTGATCTCGACCCTCGATGTGACCGACGAATCCGGGCATTGGGCCCGAACGCAAGCCTTTATTGGCATTGCGCGCCAGTATCTCGACACGCTGGAGGGCGCGCGCGATACCGCCGCGCAGGCCCGCGCCATTATGGATGGGCTGAGCGCGCATTGGGCCGAAGCACCGCCGCCAGGTCCGATCATCCTGGCGGGATCCACCGGCTCCCGCGGTGCGGTGCTGTCTCTGATGCAGGCGATCCTTAAGCTGCCTCAGGGGGCTGTGGTCTTGCCTGGGTTCGACTTTGAAATGCCGGGTCATGGTTGGGCGGCGATGTCCTCTCAGGACCACCCGCAATACCGCTTTCTGGCGCTGGCCCGCGCGCTGGGGCAGAAGCGCCCGCTGGTCACGGCTTGGGACAAGACCCCGCCGCCGAGCGCGTTGCGCAACCGCGTTGTCTCACTCGCCCTACGCCCTGCGCCTGCGACAGATGCTTGGCTAGAAGAAGGGCCGTCGCTGGGCCCACTCGGCGCAGCCTTGGATAATGTCACGGTGCTAGAGGCCGAAAGTACCCGCCAAGAGGCGCAGGCCATCGCCTTGCGTCTGCGGCAAGCGGCGGAAGATGGGCAAAGCGCGGCGCTGGTCTCGCCTGATCGTATGCTCACGCGGCAGGTCACGGCGGCGCTGGAGCAATGGGACCTCCTACCCGATGACAGCGCGGGAACGCCACTTCAACTCACGCCACCGGGGCGGTTTTTGCGGCATACGGCACAGCTTTTTACCCGCAAGCTGGACGCCGAGGCGCTGCTGACCCTGCTCAAGCATCCGCTCACCGCCAGCTCAGAGGCGCGGGGCCAGCACCTGCGAAATCTCCAGGCTTTGGAGCTGCGAATTCGTGACGTTGGAATGCCCTACCCGGATGCAACTGGCCTTGCACGCTTGGCCGATGATGAGGGCTGGGCGGCTTGGCTGGGGCACACCTTGTGCCAACAGGAGCGGCCGGAGGAGACCCGCGCGCTCAGCCAGTGGATCACCGATCACCTTCGGATTGCCGAGGATCTGGCCAGCGGTCCAGGCGGTGCGCCCAGCGGGCTCTGGCAGCAACGCGCGGGCATCGCGGCCAAACTGGTGATGGACCGCCTGAGCGCGGAAAGCCAGACCGAGATCCTGATGCCCGCCCGCGATTATGTCGATCTGATCAGCGGGCTGATGGCTGGCGAGGAGGTCCGCGACCGGGACGCGCCCCATCCGGGCATTATGATTTGGGGCACGATAGAGGCGCGGGTTCAAGGGGCCGATCTGGTCATCTTGGGCGGCATGAATGACGGCACCTGGCCGCAAAGCCCAACGCCTGACCCATGGCTGAACCGCAATATGCGCAGCGCAGCCGGGCTATTGCTGCCCGAGCGCCGGATTGGCCTCTCGGCCCATGACTTTCAGCAGGCCATTGCCGCCCAAGAGGTCTGGCTGACCCGCGCCATCCGTGCCGACGGGGCAGAGACGGTGCCCTCTCGGTGGCTCAATCGGATACAAAACCTCCTGAACGGGCTTGAGACGCGGGGTGGCCGAGGCGCTTACGCAGGAGCAA
>CAYWNJ010000096.1:0-7419 GCA_964459535.1 uncultured Rhodobacterales bacterium | reverse complement strand
GCGCCGCCCCGTGGGGGCGGAACGGCGCGGCGCAACAGTGCCTGTTGCGCGGGAGGTATGTTCGAGGCATGCGCCCTGAAGTTCAAAGTCGGACGCTTTAGGGGATGCAACGCGATCCTATACACCCTACATTAACCGCAATCTTGATTGGCTAGGAAAGGCTATCCTTATGTCACTGCGTATCAATGACACCATCCCAAACCTCACGGTCACCACGGATCATGGCACATTTAGTCTGCATGATTGGGTCGGAGACAGCTGGGCCATCCTCTTCTCGCACCCCAAAGACTTTACACCAGTCTGCACGACCGAGTTCGGCGCCGTCGCGCAATTGGCCGAGGAATGGGACAAGCGCGGCACAAAGGTGATCGGTGTTTCGGTCGACGGCGTGGAAGATCACAAGAAGTGGAAAGGCGATATCGAAACCGTCGCGGGCACAGCCGCAGGCTTTCCTATCATTGCCGATGACGGGCTTGAGGTCTCTAAAGCGTTCGACATGCTGCCTGCCGAGGCCTATTTGCCCGACGGGCGCACACCCGCAGACAGCGCCACCGTGCGGTCGGTCTTTATCATCGGACCAGATAAACAGCTTAAACTGAGCATGACCTACCCTATGACCGTCGGTCGCAATTTCGCCGAGGTCTTGCGGGCGTTGGACGGGTTGCAAATTTCCGCGGGGAAAGGCGTGGCCACGCCGGCAAACTGGAATGTCGGCGATGATGTGATCATTCCGACAGCCGTTTCGGATGCCGATGCGAAGGAGAAGTTTGGCGAGTTCACCACCGTTCTTCCCTATCTGCGGATGACGAAATCTCCGGGCTAGTCTGCATAAACTGCGAAATGGCCAACCTTATGTTGGCCATTTCACCAAGCGATAATCGACCTTGAAACCTGAGATCATCATTCTCAAGCGCTCACCCGGCGGCACGCTACTTGGCGCTGATTTGGATCGGCTCGTGCGGCATTTGTCGCTCGGCGGGTTCGCCGCTCTGCCAACGGAGACGGGCCCAATGCTGGCCTGCAACGCGCTGCGCGAGGATGCCATCTCAAGGCTTTTCGCCCTCAAAGGCAGAGAAGCCAATAAGCCCATTCATGTAGCCCTGGCACAGTTTTCGGCAGCGGCTGACTATGTGCAGATCAATGAGGCCAGCGAAAAGGTGGCCCAAGCATTTTTACCCGGTCCAGTCACCATCGTGCTGCCGAAGACGCAGAATATCTCAGATACGTTGGTCGCGGGGACAGGTTATCTTGGCATTAGAATTGTCGATAACCCGATCACGCAGCTTATCTGCGCCGCTCTGGGGGTTCCACTTACCGCGACCAGCCTTAATCTTTCGGGCGAGGCGCCCGCCCAAACGATTGTCGATACAGTTCGATCCCTGAATTGGCGCGACCCCGAGCCCATTTACGTTGTTCAGAGTGACGAGAAACGACACTACGACAAACCTTCAACCGTTGTTCGCTTCCTGACAGGCGCGGGTCAACGCTATGAAATCCTCAGGCAAGGCCCGATCTCCGCCCAGGATATAGATGCAGCGATCCACGGCACCTTATAGCTCTCAGCTAGGTCTACGCGCCGTTCCAAAGTGCTTGGGGGGCGAATTTTGGTCGCGTTACAACCAGATGCTCAATTGTGGACGGGCTAAAGCCTACTTCAAAAATCGGATCATGGGCGACAAATGTCTCTACAACGATGACGACCTCATTGTCCTGCGTTGCTGCAATTTCGGCCCCCAACTCGCGCGCTGCACTTTGTGCGGTATGTGCCTCGGCCTCTCCAACTGTTTGAGACCAGTTTAAGTTTAGCTGATCAAGATTCGCATCATAGTTCAAAACTGTAACCCGCACCCCGGTTTCATCGGACGAACTGCGTGTTAGCTCTGCCAATAAGTCCTGAAAACCCGCCAAGAGAGGCGCATCGAATTGTTCCGTCTGACGTGAAGAGATGTCGCCGATTAAAATAGCGGCCTTCTGACTAAGGGCGTGACTACGGTAGAGGTCGAAAATGGAAAGCATCGTCACAAATGCGATGACCAGGGCAGGCAGCGCAAAGGCAACTTCAATGCTGATCACCCCTTTCTCGTCTTTTATAAAGGACAAGGGTCCGCAGGCGCGCTTAGACATTACCCCGTCTCCTGTACAAAAACCGACGTTGAGGTCATCATAATACCATTCTCCGTACCGGTTGCCCCAGATTGCCAAAGCCGGGTTACCGGAAAGATAGGGTCAAAAACATAGCAGGCCCGCACGAGCATAAGCGCATGGCCATTGCTGGGGTTATATGAATGCATCGGATTTACGGGCGTGGCGCGATCCGCACAATTTCTAGCGCTGGAAAACCCTGAAAAACCTCGTGGATCAACCACGCTTAACTCCAGCATCAGCTCTGTATCGCAGTCGCTAAAGAATGTCTCATTATCGCAGATCATCCGCTTAATGGAGGCGTGAGAATGCTCTTGCGTGCTATCCACGCGCACCTCTCGAACGGCCAAATCCAACGCGCGATCAAGCATGGTTTGCTGTAAAGTATAAAGCCCCAGCTCAATCGCAATCAAAAGTGCGCTAAACAAAATCGGAAAAAGAACCGTGAACTCAATCGCGATTTGGCCGCTTTGATTGCGGAGGAACCTCCGCCATTTATGGAATGACAGGCGTTTCATTGGGTCAACCGCGGTCCGACAACCAAATTGCCGATCAAGCCAAAGGCGTCCGCAATCTCATCGCCCGAGACATCAAAATGATGCGACGGAGAGGATGCGCAGGCCCGCAGCGCCGTTGCGTCCCCAGGATCTGTTTCAAAAGAGAGGGTGTAAACAATGACATCAGCCTCTCGGGCCAAGCGACACGCCAGGTCAAGATTTATCTCACCGCGTGCGACTGACGTTGTAACGACCTTCGGTTCAAGCAAATGGTCCAACGACCAACTATGCCAATCAATGGAATAGTCGGTCAGAACCCCATCCTCTATCGGATATCGGTAAAAGCTCTCATAAATCGCATTAAGATCAAACCGAGCAAAGAGTTCAACATTCGAAAGCTGCCGTGCAGCACCCTCGCCCGCCGGTTCATTGCTATACCATGGTGTCCCGGTAGAGGTTCCCGAGAGGAGATGCGGGCTAAAGTAAACGTCCGAGCTCAAGCTTCCTTGACCTTGAACAAGTACAGAAAACACATCGTCTGCTTCATCGGGCGTGCCTTGATCATCGACATAGACCAAAGACATGCCGACCTTGTTCGCCGCGGTTAGATCCTCTCTTGGCATTGTACGTTGATCCGCAACGATGATGAGGAATTTTTCTGTGTCCGCATCGCCCAACTGAGCCGGGCGATTTTGCGCAACGGCTCCGATTTGATTGTTAAAGACGAGGCCATTCACCACCCCCGTCGCGTCGGGATGTAGAAACGCCAATCCCCATTTCACACCAACATCAATCGCGGAGTTTCCGCTGGCCTGTAGTAAATTCAACTGATTGATAACCGCGGTTGGATTGGATTCGTGCAACAGGACGTCAAAGCCAGGATCCGTTCTGCAATACGGGTCTGTAAGATCGCCCGAAGTTGTCAGCGGTGTTTCTTGGAAATGCGACATCTGCTCCATCCACGCGCTGGTGCGTATTCCCATGGATTGGAACGATGAGTTGTTTATGACCGGGCAGTGAGAATGTGAGTGTCGATTTTGGATTGTGTAATATGGGGCAATCGAGGGGCCAAGGCTGACGGCCCCTGAATATGGGACAAGCGAAACCGTCGTGCGCGCGCCACTGCCCGACCCCATGACCGTGTTCACAAAGCCGGAAACCGCTCCTTTTACCTGATCAAGTTTGACACGGCCGGTCGCATCTAAATCAGCCATCGAAGCCGACGCGTTGAGGACGATTGAGATTTCGATATTCTGTGCATTCTGCTCAGCCGCAACACGTGCGCGAATGGGAAGCCCATCAACGCCCAGCATATTGACAAATTGAGTTTCTGAAACCTCCTGCGTGCGCGTGTTGATGCGCGCGCGATCATTGTCCGAGCTTGACTGAACCTCGGGCAAAAAATCCTCGATGCCGCGTGCGGTAAATTGTTGCTCGAACACTTCATCCGCTGCGCTCGTTTGGTTGGAACTCAGAGCCACCAAAGCCGCTTCATCCATCGCGCTTTGAACCTCTGCGCGCCGTATTTCATTATTCATAACGTCAACACTGATGCCGCCAATCGCGACGATCAGGAGTAGTATCGCTGCCGCAAAATACGTCATCGTGCCCGCTTCGTTTTGAACAAAGGGGGCGATCCGGGCCCGTTTATGAATATTTACCCAAAGGTTTCTTCGCATGACATGCCGTTTCGTTGGACGGAACGCACTGCTCTGCGCCCCTAAGACAGCGTTAAAGCCAAAAATTGCGTTGAAATTTTGACAGAAGTTAGGGCGGAATCGGCCTGGCTCGCGCTGCATTCGCACCCGCTAGCCCGCGACTGCAGCGGGCTCAAAGCGGGCGGGCACCGCCTGAAGGAGAAGAAACAAGCGAAACGCTACAGCGCGCTTAGGTCGTCATGCCAACACTGAGTTCGTCGCTTCCCGCGTTATTTTAAGCGGATATTCACCCTCGTGGTGCAAGCGTGTTTCGATGCGGAAACGGGCGGATTTGGCATGAGTCTGGCCAGAAAGCTGGCTGAAGAGCGGCGGGGGCGACTCGCCGCTGAGCATTTGCTTGAGCTCAAGAAAGAAGAGCTTTTTGCCGCAAACCGTAAACTCGGTCAGCATGCCAAGGCTCTGAGCGAAGAAATTGTGGAGACGCGCGCCGAGGTCGCGACTGTTCGAGATGAAAACCAGAGGGTCAAATCGGACCTGACCGCAGCCAATCACAAGGTCGAAGTTGCTGAGCGCCGCCTGTGGCATTCTATTGAAACAATTACCGACGGGTTTGCCTGCTTTGACGACAACTCCAACTTGATCGCGGCGAACCGGGCGTACCTGGCGATCTTTGACGGGCTGCAATTTATCAAACCGGGCGTGAATTATGTCACGATCCTTCAGGCGCTGACAGATGAAGGCATTGTAAATACAGGGGATTTGAACGCGTTTGAATGGCGGCAAATGATGACCGAGCGGTGGCACTGCCCGGCGCCCGAACCCGTTACGGTCCGGCTTTGGAATGATGAATATGTCAAACTAGTCGATCGGCGCGGGCCGGGTGGTGACATGGTGACCTTGGGTCTGAACATCACCTCTACCGTCAATTACGAAGCTGAACTGCGTGAGGCGCGCGTTCATGCCGAGGCCGCAAACCGGGCAAAGTCGGCGTTTTTGGCCAATATGAGCCACGAAATTCGCACGCCCATGAACGGCGTTGTCGGAATGGTGGAGCTTCTGATCGAAACCGGATTGAACGAAGAACAACAACTCTATGTCGACACAATTCGCAATTCTGGCGAGGCGTTGCTGACCATTATCAACGATGTGCTGGACTACTCCAAGATTGAGGCAGATAAGCTGCAGTTGCACCCCGAGCCTTTCGATCTTGAGCGCTGCATTCACGATGTGATGATGCTACTTGAGCCAACGGCGCGGAATAAAGGGCTGAAATTACTCGTTGATTACGATCTTTTCCTTGCCACGCAATATGTGGGCGATCCTGGTCGGCTTCGGCAGGTTCTGACCAACTTGGTTGGCAACGCCGTCAAGTTCACGAACCAAGGTCATGTCTTGATCCGCGTGATTGGGGTGCCAGAGGCAACGGGCAATAGCTGGGTGACGGTGACGGTCGAGGATACGGGCATCGGCATTCCACCAGAAAAGATCGACCATATTTTTGGTGAGTTCAATCAGGTCGAGAATGAACGCAACAGACAGTTTGACGGTACCGGGCTTGGCCTTGCGATCTCAGAGCGGCTGATCAACTTGATGGGGGGTGAGATTTGGGTCAGCTCCGAAGAAGGGCTCGGCTCTTGCTTTGGTTTCCGCATCGAGCTGCCGATGGTCGCAGGCCAAGAGCCCAGCCAGCCAACGCTTCCCGATGAGCTGCGCCGGGTTCTAGTGGTTGATCATCTCGCGGCGAATATGCAGATCCTTGAGCGCCACCTAGAGGGGCTCGGGCTTGGGGTTGTGTGCTGCAGCAGTATCGACGCGGCGTTGGAAGCTCTGGCGCAGAACGTGATTGATCTGATCCTGGCAGATGAGAATGTACCCGCTTCTGATGGGCCAAACCTGGTGGCGGCCATACGCGCCCAGGGGCATAACACGCCAATTATTATGCTTGGGGCGGGCCGTGGCCCCGCTTGCCAAGGAGTGGATGCCTCCGAGTTAGTGGGGGTCATTCCGAAACCAGTCCCCCGTCACGAGCTCTTTACGCTTCTTGAAACGGTGGCTTTGCCGAAGCCCGCACAGGTTGTAGCGCCGCCAAATGACGCTCAACCCCCGTCGCGTAAGATGCGTGTGCTTGCCGCTGAGGACAATAAAACCAACCAATTGGTCTTGAGGAAAATGCTCAAGCACCTGGATATCGAACTTCAGCTCGCCAGCGATGGCGAAGAGGCGGTGGAAAAATATCAAAGCTTCAAGCCGGATATGGTGTTTATGGACATCTCGATGCCAAAGATGGACGGCAAGCAGGCCACGCAAGTCATTCGTCAGCTTGAAGAGGCGTCAGGTGCGCATGTTCCCATCGTAGCGTTGACGGCGCATGCGATGGATGGCGATGATCATGAAATTCTAAGCGCGGGGCTTGACTATTATCTCACTAAACCTCTGCGCAAGGAGCTTTTGACCGAACGTGTCTGCGCACTTTGCCCCGAGGGTGTGGCCCCTCCCCTTTCGGATGAGGAGGCTACGGGTAGCCTAGCCGCCGGGTTCTGACCTTACGCGCGGGCGTCCGCTAGGGCTTGGGGGAGCGCCTCTGCAAGGGCGTCAAGATCGCTTTGCGTGCCACAACTGACCCGAATGCATCGGTTTTGCGGCGCAACAAAGGGCATACGGACGAAAATATCGCGGGCAATCAAGCCGTCCAAAACCGCCTTTGCAAAGACACCATCCTGGCCGCAATCTATCGCAACGAAATTCGTGGCCGATGGCAGAGCTTTTAGCCCATTGGCCTTGGCTATGCGCGAAATGTCGTCGCGGGCCACAGCTATGTGCGTCAGCGTCTTCTGGAGGTAATCTTGATCCGCCAGCGCGGCGAGCGCGCCCGCTTGCGCCGCCCGGCTTACGCCGAAATGGTTGCGTATTTTGTCAAACGAACGGATGAGCTCGGGGTGGCTAAGCGCATAGCCAATGCGCGCCCCGGCCATCCCATAGGCCTTGGAGAATGTCCGAAATCGGATAAGCCGCGGATCATCCCAAGGCAGATCCGGTGTCGCATCAGCAGGCGCGCAGTCGATATATGCTTCATCCAAAACCAGCAGCGTATCTTTTGGCAGCTTCTCAAGCGCTTCCGCAAT